>JANNNM010000689.1:0-3432 GCA_031398535.1 Betaproteobacteria bacterium
ATGAAAACTAAAATTATAATTCTCATCGCCATTTCTGCGGTTGTTACATTGTCATTCACTTTTGCGTCTACCAAAAGAACGACAGTTTCTTCTACTGTAAGCGGACGCGAGAAAGTTCTCGAGTTCGTCGAGCTCGGCATCCGAGAGTGGTTCGTCCAGCGCGCGCGTTTCGTTCATGGGGACCGTGCAAACAAAGTAGAACCGCGCATGATGCGGGTTTTCAGGGATGGGCGCAACCGCGCGCGATGGCAGTGGTCAGCGCAGCTTGTGGGCGAGGTTGAGCGCCGCGGCCAGCAGCAGCACGGCGCCCGCCTGGTGCAGCGCGGCCAGCGGCAGCGGTACCACGTGGACCAGCGTGAGGATGCCCAACGCAACCTGCACGACGAGCATGGCCAGCAGAACGTTCGCCGCCGTTCGCGCCGGCGATGGCGCAACCGTTGACCGCGCCACCTTCCACCACAGCACCGGCACGGTGAACGCCAGCAGCCACGCCAGCGCGCGGTGATTGAATTGCACGGTGGCCATGTTGTAGAAGAAATTGCGCCACCACGGCTCGATCATCAGGATCTCGGGCGGGACGAGATGCCCGTTCATCAGCGGAAACGTGTTGTACGCAAAGCCGGCGCGGATGCCCGCAACGAAGCCTCCGGACAGGATCTGCACGAACACCAGCGCGACGACGAACACGGCCCAGCGCCCCACGAAGCGCGCGCGTTGATCCACGGCATTCGTGCGTTGAGGCGACAGCATCGACAGCGCCACCCAGAACATCGCCGCGAAGATCACGATCGCAAGGCCGAGATGCGCGGTGAGGCGGAACTGCGATACGCGCGGGTCGTCGACGAGGCCGCTCTTGACCATGTACCAGCCCATGGCGCCCTGCAACCCGCCGAGCACGAAGATGCCGGCGAGCTTGACGCCGTAACCCGCTGGAATCTGCCGGCGTGCGAGAAACCAGAGGAACGGCAGCAGGAATGCGACGCCGATCAGGCGCCCCATCAGCCGGTGGATGTACTCCCACCAGAAGATGCCCTTGAATTCGTCGAGCGACATGCCCTTGTTGACCTGCTGGTACTCGGGCGTGGCGCGGTATTTGTCGAAGGCCACCTGCCAGTCCGACGCCGACAGCGGCGGCACGGTACCCACGATGGGCTGCCATTCGGTGATGGAAAGGCCGGAATGGGTGAGGCGCGTGACGCCCCCCACGACGACCATGATGAACACCAGCACGCAGCAGGCCAGGAGCCAGAGGGCGACCGGGCGCGCGCCGCGTGTCACCTCCGATGAGGTCGCAACCGCGATGGTGGAAGAACCAGGATGGGAAAGCGCCGTTGCCATGAGCGGATTATCCCACGCGGGCCGGCGCGCCCTCGCTGGACGCCAACGCCCGCCACAGCGCGTAAAATGGGTCCCGATGCGACAACGATTGACCGCATGGATGGCGCTGTTCGCGATGCTGACCGGCATCGCGATGCCTGCGCACGCCTACCGGAGCCACGGCCCGACGGACCTGCCCGGCGCGGATTTCTGCACGACCGTCAAGCCGGCCGGGGGCGCGGACGCCAAGCCGGCGCAACCGATCGCCAACGCGCCGTCCACGCCCGCCGCCGGTCATGCAGTCCAGTGCGATACCTGCTGTGGTTGCAGCGGGACTGCGGCCGTGCCTGCGCTGCCGCGCAGTTCGCTGCTGCCGGCGTCCACGCCTGCGCCCAAAACGAATGCACCTGCCGCGCATCCGTCGGCCGTCCCCGGCTTCGCCCTCGCGCGCGGTCCGCCGGCCACGGCCTGATGGTCTGCCCCGCCTCGCGGGGTCGCCGCGTCGTTCCGCTTCGGCATCGCGCTGCCCATTTGCCGCATGCCTCGTCCTTCCGCACAAGGATTCACATGAATTCGAGAATTTCGTTCCTGGGCCTGTTGCTGGCCCTCATCACTGCGCCGGCCATGGCGCAGGTCACCGTCACCGACGCCTGGGTCCGCGGCACCGTCCCCGGCCAGAAGGCCACCGGCGCCTTCATGAGCATCACCAGCGCCACCGATACCACGCTGGTGTCGGCGTCGTCGCCAGCCGCCAAGGTCGTCGAGATCCACGAGATGTCGATGGATGGCGGCCTGATGAAGATGCGCGCCGTCGACAAGCTGGCGCTGCCTGCCGGCAAGCCGGTGCAGTTGAAGCCGGGCAGCTATCACGTGATGCTGATGGATATCACCCAGCCGCTCGCGGAAGGGCAAACCGTGCCGGTCACGCTGACCTTCGTCGGCAAGGATGGCAGGAAGACGACGCAGGAAGTGAAGGCACCGGTCAGGGCCCTGACGGCCGCGCCCGCTGCGCACAAGCACTGACGCCTCGTCGCCCCGGCCCATGCGTCAGGATGGCACCGGATTGCTGCATAGCACAATGCTTTTTGCGTTGACAGCGAGGCGTTCCCACGAAACAATTGGTCCGACCACTTGACCAGAGCGCGATGGGCCGGATTCGCTCCGAACCGTTGCACGCGCCGACCGGTGGCTCACCAACCCGAGGAGGAATTCAATGCGATTGACCATTCGCGCGCTACTGCGTGGCCTGACTGTGCTCGGGCTGGCAGCATCCGCCACCGCGTTCGCGCAAGCACCCATCACCTTGCACGGTGCCGTGCAGTTCAATGACGGCCACGCCTTCAACCGAACGCTCGAAAAGTTCCAGGAGCTGGTGGTCAAGTACTACGGCAAGCCTGTCAATTTCGTGCTGCACAAGAACAGCGAACTTGGCCTCGAGAAGGACTACTTCGCCTTCATGAACCAGGGCATCTCGGTGGATTACGCCATCGTCTCGCCCGCGCACATGTCGACGTTCTCGAAGGCCGCGCCGTTCATCGACGCGCCGTTCCTGTTCCGCGATATCGCGCACTGGAACAAGGTGATCGATGCCGACACGCTGAAGCCTATTGCCGATGAAGTATCGGCCAAGGGTGACGTGATGCTGATCGGCTTCGCCGGCGGCGGCACGCGCAACATCTTCGCCAACAAGCCGGTGCGCAACCTGGCGGAGATGAAGGGCCTCAAGGTCCGCGTGCAGGGCGCGCCGATCTGGAGCAAGACCTTCTCGGCCATCGGCATGTCGCCCACCGTAATCGCCTATGACGAAATCTACAACGGCATCCAGAACGGCGTGATCGCCGCCGGCGAGAACGAGGCTGCAGGTGTCGAGGCGATGAAGTTCTATGAAGTCGGCCCGAACGTCAACATCACGCAGCATGCCATCACGATCCGTCCCATTGCCTTCTCGGGCAAGACGTTCAAGAAGCTGCCGCCCGACCTGCAGGCCGCCATCGTCAAGGCCGGCAAGGAGGCGGGCACCTACGGCCGCCAGATCGAGTCGGGCGAGGACCAGAAGAAGCTCGAGGCGATGCAGGCGGCGGGCAAGTTGAAGATGATCCCGTTCGCCGACAAGGC
>JANNNM010000695.1:0-2123 GCA_031398535.1 Betaproteobacteria bacterium
GGGGCTTTCCACCGTCCTGATCGGCATCGTGGCCATTGCGATCGCGGGATACCTGACGCTGGGCGAGAATCCGCGCGCCGTGGCCATCCTGCGCTGGCTCTACCGGTGGCCGCTCTTCATCCCCTTCATCGTCACCGGCCAGGTGATGCGTGCATTCCTCGCCAAGAACGGCATGCTGAACCACGTGCTGATCGGGTCGGGCATGATCGAGCCGCTGGCGGCGCAGAGCCTGCTCGACTGGCGCGGCATCGTCATCGCGTTCGTGTGGAAGCAGGCGCCGTTCGTCACGCTGCTGCTGGCGGGCGCCATGGCGTCGCTGGAACCCGCGCAGCTCGAGGCCGCGCGCAACCTCGGCGCCTCGCGACTGCGGTTGCTCGGCGGTATCGTGCTGCCGCAGGTGAGGGGCACGCTGATGGTGGGCATGGTGCTGTCCTTCGTCACGATGCTGTCGGTGTTGTCCGTGCCGCTGATGATCAACCCCAACTCACCGACGATGATCACCGTGGACATCGCGTACCGGATCAATACCCACAGCGACTACGCCGTGGCCAATGCATTGTGCCTGATGTCGCTGCTGGTCGCCGCCGGCGCGGCGTGGATCTACCTGCGGCACGCGTCGGCGCGGCATTCATCGGCATGAGGCGCTGCACGCGATGACGACGATGTCGATCCGCGCCCGCTGGCCGCAGGCCATCGGCACGGCCATTCTGCTGGGCTTGTTCGCGTTCGTGATCTTCGGGCCGCTGGCCAATCTCTTCCTGTGGGCCTTTGCCGAGAAGTGGTACTTCCCGAACAAGCTGCCGCAGGAATTCGGCTTCTCGTTCTGGGCGCGCGTGTTCAGTCCGCGCGGCAACGCGCTGGCGTCCTTGTGGACCAGCATCGGCATCGCGCTGCTGACCGTGGTCGTGAGCCTGGCCGTGGCCATCCCGGCCGGTTACGCGCTGGCGCGGTTGAAACTGCGCTGGCGTGGCCTCATCCTGTTCGCATTCCTGCTGCCGCAGGCCATTCCCAACATCCCGATCTACGTCAACATCGCGCGGATCTTCTACGAGATCGGGCTGAACGGCACGATCATCGGCGTCGTGCTGGTGCATGCCGCGCACGGGCTGGTGCTGGCGGTGTGGATCGCGTCGGCGGCCTTCGCGGCGGTGGAGGTCTCGCTGGAGGAGGCGTCGCGCAACATGGGCGCCACGCCATGGGTGTGCTTCCGTACGGTCACCTTGCCGTTGGCCGCGCCCGGCCTGATCGCCAGTGCCATCTTCGTGTTCCTCGAGTCGCTCGATGAGTTCACCGGCACCTATTTTGTCGGGGTGCCCGACGTCACCACGCTGCCGCTGCTGATGTTCAATGCCAGCATGGGCGGCAACTACCAGATCGCGTCGATCACCGCGCTGCTGCTGCTGATCCCGTCGATCGCGTTCATGCTGGTCGTCGAGCGCTTCCTCAAGGCCGACGTGCTGGCGGGGGTGGGGCGCTGACACGCTCAGTGATCGCTTGCCGGTCATGGCGGAAATCTGCATGATCGCGGGTTGCGCATCTGCTGATCGACCTGTTCGTGCCGCCCGCCCCTACGATCCGCCTCAACCTGTTTGGTTCGCCGACCATCGAATTTGCCGGTGCGTCAGTCGCGCTTCCGGTCGAGCGGCGCGGCCAGCTCATCGCGCTGCTGGCCCTGAAGCGTGCATGGATCCCCCGAGCCGAACTGGCGACGACGTTCTGGCCCGACCAGAGTACCAAGCTCGCCAACGCCAACCTGCGCAAGATCGTCTTTCGCCTGCAGGCGTTGCCGTACGCAAGCGGCATCGAAGTGGAGGGCGCGGCGCTGCGCTTCGTGGCGGATACCGACGTGGCCGACTTCGATTCGGCGCTGCGTGAGGGTCGCCTGTTCGACGCGCTGGCGTTGCGTCGCGGGGAGTTACTGGCGGGTTTTGATAACGACGCGAGCGAAGCGTGGACAAGCTGGCTCCACTTCGAACGCGACCGGCTGCGTACTGCCTGGCGGACGGCCGCGCTGCAGCGCCTGTCTGCCGAAGTCGAGCCCGACGAAGCCATCGAGCTGTCGGCACGGCTGCTCGATGCCGACCCGCTCGACGAAGCAGCGCTGCGAGCGCACATGCAGTGGC
>JANNNM010000802.1:0-4572 GCA_031398535.1 Betaproteobacteria bacterium
CGCGCGTCGGCGCGCCCACGCGCGGCAGCGCCCACTTGGCCCCCGCCAGCATCTCCAGCGTCGACGGCGTGCGCTGCACCCACGGATGATGCGCGCGCACCACGACGGCCAGGTGATCGATCAGCAGTTCCTCGCCCGCAAGATCGGTCGCGTAGTCGACCGGCCGCAAGGCGCCCAGGATGAAGTCGAGTTCGCCGGCGCGCAGGCCCGCTGCCAGCACTTCGAATGAACCTTCGACGGTTGCCACGCGCAGGCCGGGGTTCGCTTCGACCAGCCGTGCGATCGCGGTGGGCAGCAGCCTGGTCCGGCCGAGCGGAAGCGCGCCCACGGTGACGGTGCCGCGGGTGATGCCGCGGATCGCCGCGATTTCCGCGATGGCCGTGCGCAGTTCCGCCAGCGCCCGCTTGATCCGCAACGCGAGGATGGCCCCCGCGATGGTCGGCAGCATGCCCTTGGCGGTGCGGTCGAACAGCGCGACGCCGATGCTCTGCTCCAGGTGGCTGACCGTCATGCTGATCGCGGGCTGCGAGACACCGATGCTGTCCGCCACCGAGGGCATGTGATGCTGCTCGGTCAGCGCGACGAAGATCTGCAACCGGCGCGCCGGCACCAGCAGGTCGAACACCGGCGCGTTGCGGCCGCGGTTCTTCGGCGCAACCCAGGGCAGCAGCTCGCGCCGCGCGCGTTCCATTTCCGCCTGCATGAAGCGGGCGCGTACCAGCAGCGCCTGGCCGAACCGGGTCAGCAGCATGCCCTGCGCGCGTCGCTCGAAGAGCGCCACCTCGAGGTCGCGCTCCAGTTCGTGGATCGACCGCGTGACCGCTGACTGCGCCCGCAGCAGCATGCGTGCCGCCTTGCTGGCGCTGCCGTGTTCCGCCACCGCGATGAAGGCACGCAGGTGCCTGATCGCAAGATTCATTGCATCCCTCCCGTCCGGCCGGCCGGCCCGCAATCGCCTCAGCGGGCGTGCCTCGATACTATCAATCAATGAATTCGATAGGTACTTGATCGATTTCAGGCGCCCGGTGCATGATGCGTTGTTTCAGAATTGACATCCAAGCCGCGCGTCATGATCGCCGGCCACGAATAAGCAAGTTCGACGACGGAGGAAACCATGAACACGATCACCCGCATCGCAGCGGCGCTGTGCCTGCTGCTGGCCGCACAAACATCCATCGCCCAGCAGGGCCCGGTCCGGATCGCCGGACTCGTGGAGCTCTCGGGCACCGGCGCCACCTCGGGCACCAATTTCGACAACGGCGTCAAGCTGGCAGTGAAGGAAATCAATGCTGCCGGCGGCATCATGGGCCGCAAGATCGAGTATACGAGCGGCGATACGCAGTCGAATCCGCAGATCGCCAAGGCCCTGGCGCAGAAGGCCATCGACGACGGCGCCTACGTCGTGATGGGGCCGGTGTTCTCCGGCTCGATCATGGTGTCGATGGCGGAAACCCGGAAGGCGGAAATCCCCAACTTCACCGGCGGTGAAGCCGCGAGCATCACGCTGCAGGGCAATCCGTACATTTTCCGCACCTCGTTCACGCAGACGACCGCGATGCCCAAGGTGGCGAAGTACCTCGCCAACGACCTGAAGGCGAAGTCCGTGGCGATCATCTGGGTCAACAATGACTTCGGCAAGGGCGGCCGCGACACGATGGCGAAGGAACTGGACAAGCTCGGCGTGAAGGTCGTCGCCGACATCTCCACCGATCCGGGCCAGGTCGATTTCTCCGGCGCCGTGCTTCGTGCCAAGCAGTCGAATGCCGATGCGCTCTTCGTGTACTCGAACGAGGAAGAGTCGGCACGGGCGCTGCGCGAACTACGGAAGCAAGGCTACGACAAGCCGATCGTCGGCGAGACCACGCTGACCAGCCAGAAGGTCATCGAGCTGGCCGGTGAATCCGCCAACGGCGCCGTCGCGCACGTCGGCCTCACCGCCGATGCGCCGCAGCCCGCGATCAAGGCCTTCGACGACAAGTTCCAGAAGGAGTACAAGAGCAAGGGCGACCACAATGCGCTGAAGGGCTACAGCGGCATGTACATCGTCAAGGTGCTGACCGAACGCATGGGCAAGTTCGACTCGAAGGCCTTTGCGGCCGCGATGAAGGGCGCCAAGTTCACCGTCGCGCAGAACCCCGGCGTGCTGCTCGATGTCACGTTCGACCAGAACGGCGACCTCGACCGCGAAAGCTTCATGACCAAAGTCGTCAACGGCAAGCAGCAGGTCGTCGCCACGCTGCCGCCGGCATCCGCCAAGTAATTCGACGGAAGCACGGGAGTGACGTTGGCTGACCAGTCTTCATTCGGCATCGCGGGCCTGCTCTGCTGGCCCGCGTTCCAGTCGCGCTCGCCGGTGATCCACAATCACTGGCTGGCGCACCACGGCATTCCCGGGCACTATGTGCTGTTCCCCGTGCCGCCGGAGCGCCTGGCCGAGGCCGTGCGGGGCTTGAGCGCCTTGGGCATCCGCGGCTGCAACGTCACCACCCCGCACAAGCAGGCGATCTTTCCGCTGCTCGACCGCGTCGACGATCTTGCACGACGCATCGGCGCGGTCAACACCGTCGTCGTCGAACCGGATGGCACGCTGACCGGCTTCAACAATGACGGCAACGGTTTCATCCAGAGCCTGCGCGACGCCGACCCCAAGTGGCGGCCGGACAGCGGGCCGATCCTGGTACTGGGCGCCGGCGGCGCGTCGCGCGCCGTCGTCGCCAGCCTCGCGGCGCAGGGTGCGAGGGAAATCCGCGTATGCAATCGCACCGTCGACAAGGCGCAGGAAATCGCCGATGCGGTGGGCAGCGTCGTGAAGGTCGTGCCGTGGGACCAGCGTGAGGACGCGCTCGATGGCATCGCGATGCTGGCGAACGCCACCAGCCTCGGCATGACCGGCAAGGGGCCGCTCGACATGCCGCTTGGGCGGCTACCCGCGCATGCCATCGTCGGCGATCTCATCTACCTGCCGCCCGAGACCCCGCTGCTGGCGGCAGCGCGCGCACGCGGCAACATCACCGTCAACGGGCTGGGACTGCTGCTGAACCAGGCGCGCCCCGCGTTCAAGGCGTGGTTCGGCGTCATGCCGGAGATTACCCCGGACCTGTTGAAGGCGGTCGCGGCCACGTTCTAGTTCGATGCTGTCGCGATGAACGTACGCATCCTCGACGAACCGAAGGTCGACGCGCATGTGCACGTGCTCGACCCCGTGCGGTTTCCATACGGCGCCAATACGCATTACCGTCCCGCGGGCCAGGAGACTGGTACTGCGGAACAGCTATTCCAGCTGATGGACACCTACGGCGTGCGGCATGCGCTGGTCGTCGGCCCCAACTCCGGCTACGAGCTCGACAATCGCTGCATGCTCGACACACTGGTCCGCAGCACGGGCCGCTGCAAGGGCATCGCGGTGGTCCGCACCGATGCGGGATTCGATGAACTCGCGGCGCTGAAAGCCGCCGGCGTGATCGGCGTGGCGTGGAATGCCACGCATCACGGCGTGCCGTTCTATGCAGGGGCCACCACGCTGCTCGCGCATCTTGCCGCGCTCGACCTCTTCATCGACGTGCAGACTGAGCACGACCAGATGGTGGACCTGGCGCCGCTGCTGGTCCGTTCGGGCGCGCGCATCCTGATCGATCATTGCGGGCGCCCCACGCCGGGCGCAGGCCTTGAGCAGGCCGGCTTCAAGGCCGTGCTGGCGCTGGCCGCGACGGGGCGGGCCTTCGTCAAGCTGTCGGGGCATTCCAAGTTCACGCGCGAGCCGTTTCCGCACCCCGATGCGCGGCCGTACATCGATGCGCTGCTCGACGCCTTCACGCCTGAGGGCTGCGTGTGGGCGTCGGACTGGCCGTTCCTGCGCGCGCCCGGACGCCTCGACTATGGCGTGTTGCTCGATCTCGCCGCGCAGCTGATGCCCGACGCCGCGGTGCGGCGTGCGGTGATGTGGGATACGCCGCGCGCGTTGTTCGGCTTCGACGATTGATGGCCGCGTAACGCGGCCGCCCACCAGTCACGCGCCCGGCGCATCCTCGCGCGGAATGCAGTCCGCGAAGGTGCGCCAGGCCGAATCGCGCGGCAGGACGGCAAATGCACCACCCGCCGCCAATGCCGCCATCCACGCCTGCCGGTCGGCAATCGCACTGGCCATGAACGGTTCGAACCCGGCCTCGCGGACCGTGGCTGCCGCCTCGCGCATTTCTTCCGCGCGACGCTTGCCGTGCTGGACGACGCGCTGCCAGAAGTACGAGCCCTGCTTCTCCCAGTCGAGGCCCGGAAACGTTTCCCCAAGTGACGCGAGCACTTCCTTCTCGACGCCATAGCGGCGTGCGGTCAGGAAGCTCTCGATCACGATGGCCTCCATGCCCTTGATGATCACGCTGCGGCACATCTTGATCGCGGAGGCCACGCCCAGCGTGGGCGAGGCCACGCTGGCCGCAAAACCCAGCCCCGACAGCAGCGGCAACGCGGACGCGGCATCCGGGCCACCCAGCAGCATCGGCACGCGCAGGCCGTAAGGCGGCACCGAGGTCATCACCGCCGCCTCGACATAACGCGCGCCCGCAGCCTGCACCATCG
>JANNNM010000846.1:0-1057 GCA_031398535.1 Betaproteobacteria bacterium
AATTTCTGCGCAACGGCGAGGTCTGGGCTGACGAGGACCGTAACGGCCGCCAGCGCGGCAACACAGACAGACAGGCGGACGACCATGGCGATTCCCGGACGAAGGACGAAGAGATGCCAATGCTACCGCGCGCGGTCACGCGCGGGGAAGTCGATCGTTCGTTGTAGCGGTACCCGCGCGAAACTAGATCGTGACGCCGCCCGAAACCTCGATCACCGCGCCGTTGATGTAGGACGCTTCATCCGAGGCCAGCCACGCGTACGTGTTGGCGATTTCCTCGGGCTGGCCGAGGCGGCCCATCGGGACCTTGTCCTCGATCATCTTCAGCACCTTCTCCGGCATCGCGGAGAGGATGGGCGTTTCGATGTAGCCGGGACAGATGGCGTTGGCGCGGATGCCCTTGCTGCCCAGTTCGCGCGCCCAGGTCTTCACCATGCCGATCACGGCGAACTTGGTCGCCGCATAGTTGGTCTGGCCGAAGTTGCCGTAGATGCCGACGATCGACGACGCATTGAGGATGCAGCCCGAGTTCTGCGCCAACATGATGTCGACGACCGCCTTGGTGCAGTTGTAGACGCCCTTCAGGTTGACCTCGATCACGCGGTCGAACTGGTCTTCGCTCATTTTCTTGAATTGCGCGTCCTGCACGATGCCGGCGTTGTTGACCAGCGTGTCGATCCGTCCCCACTTCGCCATTACCCCTTCGACCATTACGGCGATGCTCTCCTTGTCGGTGACATCGACGTAGAAGCCGAGCGCTTCGCCGCCGGCGCTTTCGATGATCTCGACAGTGGCCGCGACCTCGGTCTCATTGATGTCGCACACGGCGACCTTGGCGCCTTCGCGGGCGAACTTGAGGGCGGTGGCGCGGCCGATGCCTTGGGCGGCACCGGTGATGATCGAGACTTTGCCGACGAGACGCATGCTGGTTCCTTGAGGGTGCAGGTAGCCGTCACGCCGGGGTTGCGGGACGCGGGCTAAACCGGACGACTATAGCCCTAAATGGTGCATTGCACAAGTCCGGTGCTGCAGTGCGTCGGTGGGGCATCAGTGGTCG
>JANNNM010000924.1:0-6146 GCA_031398535.1 Betaproteobacteria bacterium
GTCGGCCGGCGCGATCACGGCCGGCGGCACGCTCGGCATCCTGATCCCGCCATCGGTGATGCTGATCGTGATGGGGCCCGTCGTCGGCGTGCCCGCCACGGATCTCTTCGCGGCCGCGGTCATCCCCGGCCTGATGCTCGCGGGGCTCTACATCACCTACACGCTCGTTCGCTGCTACATGAATCCGGCGCTGGGGCCGCCGGTGCCGATGGAAGAGCGTGCCGGATCGGTCGGCGAGATCATCAAGGAACTGGTCGTGGGCATCGCGCCCGTCGTCGTCGTGATCGCCGCCACGCTGGGCGTGATCCTCGCTGGCATCGCCACACCCACCGACGCTGGTGCGGTCGGCGCCTTCGCGGTGCTGATCCTGACGCTGCTGTACCGACGGATGACGTGGCTCGGCTTTCGCAAGGCCGTGTACTCGACGCTGCTGACGTCGTGCATGATCCTGCTGCTGGTCGCCGCCTCGAACTATTTCGGTTCGGTGTTCTCGCGCCTGGGCAGCGCCTCGATGATCGCGGAATGGCTGCTCGGCCTCGACCTGCCGCCCACGGCGATGCTGGTGCTGATCCTCGGCATCATCTTCGTGCTGGGCTGGCCGCTCGAGTGGGTGCCGATCGTGCTGATCGTGGTACCGATCCTGCTGCCGCTCGTGAACAAGCTCGGCATCAACCTCATCTGGTTCTGCACGCTGGTCGCGGTGTGCCTGCAGACGGCCTGGCTGTCGCCACCGGTGGCGCTGTCCGCGTACTTCCTGAAGGGCGTGGTCCCGGAGTGGGACCTGAAGGACATCTACGCCGGCATGGCGCAGTTCATGGTGCTGCAGGTGATCGGCCTGATATTGGTGCTGTCGTTCCCGCAACTGGCGCTGTGGTTGCCGTCGGTGCTGCGCGACTGACGTCGCGGCACGGATCAGCCCAGCAGCGTCGCGGGGTCCACCCACGGATAGCCCAGCGCCTGCGCCACCGGCGCGCAGGTCACGTGGCCCTGCGCAACATTGAGGCCGTCGCGCAGATGAACGTTGTCGGCCAGCGCGCGGCGCCAACCCTTGTCGGCAATCGCCAGGCCAAAGGGCAGGGTCGCGTTATTGAGCGCGAAGGTCGACGTCCGCGGCACGCCGCCCGGCATGTTCGCCACGCAGTAGTGGATCACGCCGTCGACGAGATACGTCGGATCCGCGTGCGTCGTCGCGTGCGAGGTCTCGAAGCAACCGCCCTGGTCGATCGCCACGTCGACGACGACCGACCCCGGCTGCATCCGGCGGATCATGTCGGCACTGACGAGCTTCGGCGCCGACGCGCCGGGCACCAGCACGCCGCCGATCACCAGATCCGCACGCGTGACGTGCCGATCGAGCGCAGCCCGCGTCGAGAACTCCGTCTTCAGCGCCGCGCCGAACTGGCGCCACAGCCCGCGCATCGCCTCCGGGCTGCGATCGAGCACCGTGACATCCGCCCCCATGCCCAGCGCGATCATCGCGGCGTGACTGCCCACCACGCCGCCGCCCAGGATCACGACGCGGCCGGGCGCCACCCCCGGCACGCCGCCCAGCAGGATGCCCTTGCCGCCATGCGGCTTCTCGAGGAAATGGGCGCCAGCCTGCACCGCCATCCGCCCCGCCACCTCGGACATCGGCGCCAGCAGCGGCAGGCCGCCGGTCGCGGACGTCACGGTCTCGTACGCGATGCACACGGCGCCGCTTGCCACCAGGGCGCGCGTCTGGTCGGGATCGGGGGCGAGATGCAGATAGGTGAACAGGATCTGTCCGGGGCGCAGCCGCGCGCATTCCACAGGTTGCGGCTCTTTCACCTTGACGATCAGTTCGGCATTGGCGAACAGCATGTCGGCGTCGGCGGCAATCCGCGCGCCTGCCGCGACATAGTCCTCGTCGGTCATGCCGATGCCGAGGCCGGCATCGTGCTCCACCAGCACCTCGTGGCCGTGCATGACGAATTCGTGCACCGAGGCAGGCGTCAGGCCGACGCGATTCTCGAGCACCTTGATTTCCCTGGGAACGCCCACGCGCATACCGGTTTCTCCGACAATAGTTGGCCACCTCGACACTGCACGACGATGGTGCCGCCGTGCCGCCCCGGCACCGGATCCGGGCGGCGCCGACGCCAAAATCCGGACGACATTAGGCGTACACTTTACCCTTTCAACGCATCGCTTCCCGACCCCTTCGAGGAGACCCCCATGGGCCACGCTGAACTTACGCTACAGGACCAGGCCACCACGCGCCAGATTTCGCTCGACGAATTGTGGATGCCGTTCACGCCGAACCGGGAGTTCAAGCACGACCCCAAGATGATCGTGCGGGCGGAAGGCATGCATTACTGGAACGACCATGGCGACCAGCTGATCGATGCCGCGTCCGGGCTCTTCTGCTGTGCGGCCGGCCACGGCCGCAAGGAAATCGCCGATGCGGTCGGCGCGCAATTGCGGCAGCTCGATTTCATCGCGCCGTTCACGCGCGGCCATCCGAAGCAATTCGAGTTCGCCACGCGCATCGCCGAACTCACGCCGGGTGACCTGAACCGCATCTTCTTCGTCAACTCCGGCTCCGAGGCCGTGGATACCGCGATGAAGGTCGCGCTGGCCTATCACCAGGCGCGCGGCCAGGGCGGACGCAACATGTTCATCTCGCGCGAGCGGGCCTATCACGGCGTCAACTTCGGGGGCATCTCGCTGTCGGGCATGGTCAACAACCGCCGCAAGTTCGGCCCCACGCTGCCGGGCATTGCGCACATGCGGCACACGCACCTGCCGCAGAACCTCTTCACGCGCGGCCAGGGCGAGCATGGCGCGGAGCTGGCGGAAGACCTGCAGCGCTTCGTCACGCTCTACGGTGCCGAGAACATCGCCGCGTGCTTCGTCGAGCCCATCGCCGGCTCCACCGGCTGCCTGGTGCCGCCCAAGGGTTACCTGCAACGGCTGCGCGAGATCTGCGACCAGCACGGCATCCTGCTCGTGTTCGACGAAGTGATCACCGGGCTCGGCCGCACGGGCCAGCCATTTGCCGCGCAGAGCTTCGGCGTCACGCCCGACATCATCACGATGGCCAAGGCCATCACCAACGGCGCGCAGCCGATGGGCGCCGTGGCCATCTCCGAGCGCATCCACGACACGATCATGGGCGCGGCTGCCGACGGTGCCATCGAGTTCTTCCATGGCTACACGTATTCCGGCCATCCGGCCGCGTGCGCTGCGGGCCTTGCCACGCTCGACATCTACAAGGCCGAGGACCTCTTCGCCAAGGGCCGCGCGCTGTCGCCGTATTTTCAGGACGCGATCTTCGGGCTGAAGGACATTCCAGTCGTGGCCGACATCCGCGGCTTCGGCATGATGGGCGCGATCGACGTGCACATGGACGGTGCGCCGGGCAAGCGTGGCCACGTGCTGCAGAAGAAGCTCTTCGACAACGGCCTGCATTTGAAGACCACCGGCGATTGCGCGATCATCGCGCCGCCGCTGATCGCCGAGCGCCACCATATCGATATGATCGCGGACATCCTGCGCAAGACGTTGCTGTCGCTGTAGAGTCCCTGCATCCCAGCTCTTTCGACAACATCAACAGTGGAGATCGGCATGACCAGGACATTCGGCAAGTGGTTGGCGGGCGCAGCGCTGGTCCTCGCGGCAGCAATGCCGGCGTGGGCCCAGAAGTCGGTCACCTTCGCGTACCAGGACATGGTGATCCCGTTCCGCTGGGTCCAGGCGCAGGGCGAGCTCGAGAAGGCCACGGGCTACAAAATCAATTGGCGCCAGTTCGGCGGCGGCGGCGACGTCATCCGCGCGATGGCGTCGGGCGATGTGCAGATCGGCGAGGCCGGCAGCTCGCCGATCGCCGCCGCGATCAGCCAGGGCCTCGACGTCGAGCTGGTCTACATCCTCGAGGACATCGGTGCCGCTGAAGCACTGGTGGTCCGCGACGGTTCGGGCATCACCAAGATGTCCGACCTCAAAGGCAAGAAGATCGCCACGCCCTTCGTCTCCACCAGCCACTTCCACTTGCTGTACGCGATGGAGCTGGCGGGCCTCAAGGCGTCCGACGTGCAGGTGCTGAACATGCGGCCGCCTGAAATCGCGGCGGCGTGGGCGCGCGGCGACATCGATGGCGCGTTCATCTGGGACCCGGCGCTGGCCACCACCAAGAAGAACGGCAAAGTGCTGGTCACGTCCGGCGAATTGTGCGCGAAAGGCAAGTGCACGTTCGACGGCCTGGTGGTGTCGAAGAAGTGGGCCAAGGACAACGCCGATTTCGTGGTGGCGCTGGTCAAGGCGGCGGCCAAGGCGGACCGGGAGTACACGGCCAATGCCAAGGCCTTCACCTCCGACCCGGCCAAGGTCGCCGCGGTGGCCAAGTGGTCAGGCGCCAAGCCCGAGGACGTGCCGGCCACGATGGGCCTCTACGCCTTCCCCTCGTTGCAGCAGCAGGCGTCCAACAAATGGCTGGGTGGTGGTGCCGCCGGCGGCGCGGCCAAGGCACTGACCGAAACCGCCAAGTTCCTGAAGGAACAGGGGCGCGTGCAGGACCTGGCTAAGGACTATTCCGCCAACGTCACGCCGGAGTACGTCAACCGGGCGATGAAGTAGAACGCAACCGATAGCGCAATCCGCACGCGCGGTCCCGGAGTTCCGGGGCCGCGCTTTTTTCGGCGGCCGCGGTCGCCACGCAGGAGCTCCTGTTGCCGCACCTCGCCATCCGCGGACTTTCCGTACGCTACGGCACGCGCCACGGCACCGTAGACGCCCTTGCCAACGTCGACCTCGATGTCCGTGACGGCGATTTCGTCGTGGCGATCGGTGCGTCGGGCTGCGGCAAGACCACGCTGCTGTCGTGCATTGCCGGCTTTCTTCCGCCCACCGACGGCACCATCGAGCTCGATGGCCGTGCAGTGACCGGCCCCGGCGCCGACCGCGGCGTCGTGTTCCAGAAGCACGCGCTGATGCCGTGGCTGAACGTCGCGGAGAACGTCGAGTTCGGCTTGCGGATGCGCGGCGTCCCGGCTGCGGAGCGCCAGCGCATTGCACTGGAGAAACTCGAACTGGTGGGCCTCACCGAATTTGCGCAGCGCGCGGTCTACGAGTTGTCGGGCGGCATGCAGCAGCGCGTGGGCATTGCGCGGGCGCTGGCCTCCGACCCCGCGGTGCTGCTGATGGACGAGCCACTGGGGGCGCTCGATGCATTCACGCGCGAGTCGATCCAGGAACTCATTCTCAACGTGTGGCATCGCACCGGCAAGATGGTCTTCTTCATCACGCACAGCGTGGAAGAGGCCTTGTTCCTCGCCACGCACCTGATCGTGATGACACCGCGTCCGGGCAAGATTTCGCACGAGTACAAGCTCGATTTCGGCCGGCGCTTCATCGAGACCGGCGACGCGCGCGCCGTGAAGTCGAGTCCGGATTTCATCCGCGTCCGCGAGGAGGTGCTGGCCGTCATCCATCACCGCGAGGCCGAACTTGCCGCCGCCGGCGCAGGGATGCTCGGCGAATGATGGCCCGGCAAGTATGAAGACCGCCAAGCCCCGCGTCTCGCGCTACGCCACGCCCGGCGAAGGCAACAGCATGCTGATCTCGATCGTCACGATCGTCGTGCTGCTGGGGCTCTGGTGGCTTGCCGCGTGGCTGCGCTGGGTGCCGCCACTGTTCCTGCCGCGGCCCGAGAACGTGCTGCTGCGGCTGTGGGAGTCCGCCACTGGGCAGACCCCCGATGCGCCGCTGCTCACCCACTTCGGATGGAGCATGTTCCGCGTCTTCACCGCGTTCTTCCTCGCCTGCATCATGGCCATTCCCATCGGCATCGCGATGGGCGTGTCGCGCGTGATGCGCGGCATCTTCGATCCGCCGATCGAGTTCTACCGGCCGCTGCCGCCGCTCGCCTACCTGCCACTCATCGTCATCTGGTTCGGCATCGACGAAACCGCCAAGGTGCTGCTGATCTTCCTCGCGTGCTTCGCGCCGATGGCGATGAGCGCGCGCGCCGGCGTGCGCTCCATCGCGCAGGAGCAGATCCACGCGGCGTACTCGATGGGCGCGTCGAAGTGGCAGGTGATCTGGCACGTGATCATCCCGGGCGCGATGCCGGAAATCCTCACATCGATGCGCATCGCGATCGGCTTCGGCTGGACGACGCTGGTGGC
>JANNNM010000894.1:0-5014 GCA_031398535.1 Betaproteobacteria bacterium
CGTCGTACGGGGCCAGGAAGTTACCGATCTTGAAGGTACCCCATGAGCCCTGCAGGCCGACAAACGTTTCGCGTGTTCCGAGCAGACCGCCGCCCGTATCAGCGCTGACGTTGGATTCGATCTGGAAAATGGCCGACAGTCCGCCGCCGAGCGATTCGCTGCCGCGAACGCCGAGACGCGACGAATTGGAGCTGACACGGTAGACGGTACGATTCTGTGCGGTCACCGGGGTCCCGTTGGCAGGATCCTGCAACTGGTTGCCTTTTACGGCTTCCATCGTCAAGTTCAAGCGACCGTACAACGTCACGTTCGCGGTTTGCGCTTGCGCGGCCAGCGGGGCGGCAAGCAGACCCGCGACTGCGACAGCGACGAGCTTCTTATTCATGGAATCTCTCCTCTAACGGATAAAATTGGCAAGGTTTGTTGCCTTTTGCGCCTGCCATCGGAACCTTCTCAAATCGGACGAGAAGTTGCATCCCATTGTGCCAAAGCGGAGAAAGCATTGGCAAGCCGAAGGCAAAATGGGCTCTGTGGCGACTGTCGCGTGTTGTGCCGAAGCAACAGAAAACGCGGTCTCCGCGATAGTTGCGCGGGGGAGGAAGCCCCTGCGGAGGGTGCGCCAGCGGCGACGTTGTTTGTTCAATAACCTATTGATTACAATAAAAAAACAAATGAACTCCTGCGCCCGGTCCGGTGACCGCCCCGGAATCATCCCTTTCATGCAGTTTCCACGCCTGGAAGGCCCACAGGGGCGCCTTACGGGGCTGGATGGCGCTGTTTGCGCCGGCTTGGGCCGAAAAACGTGGATTCGAGCGTGATCGCCGTCCTGGCCGCGCTGGCCCTGCTGATCGCGGCCGGGACCCTCGTCGCGATGCTCCGCCGCAGGGACCGCTTGCCGCTGGCGGCACCCAACCCGCGATCGCTGCACGCCGTCCCGGTACCGCGAGTGGGAGGACTCGCGATCTGGGCGGGAGCACTGCCGGCCATCATCGTGGCGACGACCCTGGCCCCGCTCGAGACCGTGGCGTGGGTGCCCGCATGGTTGCTCCTCGTGTTGGTGTCGCTGCGCGACGACATCCGCAGCGTTTCCATTGCCGCGCGTCTCGCCTCGCACGCACTGGCCGCGGTGTGGTTTGCCTGCTGGACGCTCGCGTCGTCGGCAGTGACACCGGTCCTGCTCATCGTGTCGGTCGTCCTGGTGGCGCTGGTCGTCGCGTGGTCGCTCAACCTCTACAACTTCATGGATGGCAGCGACGGTCTCGCGGCGTTGATGGCGATCGTCGGCTTTGCCGCCTATGCGGCGACGGGGTCCGCCACCGCGGCGACTGAACTCGTCGCGGTCGCCATCGTTGCGGCCACCGTGCCGCTGCTGATCGTCAACCGACCGCCGGCGAGGATCTTCATGGGGGATGCAGGCGCGGTGCCGCTCGGCTTTCTCGCCGCGGCATTCGGCATCGCTGGTGTGGTCGGGCGCCGATGGGACCTCTGGTTTCCCGTGCTCGTGTTCCTGCCCTTCATCGCGGACGCGACGCTGACACTGGCGCGCCGGGCGTGGCGGCGCGAGCGCTGGTGGGAGGGCCATCGCAGCCACTACTATCAGCGGCTGCACCAGCTGGGCGCCGGACACGGCGGTACGCTCGCGATCTACGGCGTGCTGATGGCCGGCACCAGCGTCACGGCCGTGATCTGCGCGCGGGAGGCGCCGGAGTGGGGCGAGGTGGCGCTTGCGGCCTGGAGCCTGCTGCTGCTGCTTCCCTTCGGCGCAATTGATTATCATTGGCGCAGGAAATCCCCGGCCGCCCCATGACCTCCCGCACCAACTGGCGCTCGTTTCTCGCCTTTGCCCACGACGCATGCGCTGCCGCGCTCGCATGGACGGCGCTGTACTGGTTGCGTTTCAACCTCGACATGCGCGAGCCCTATCTCTCCGACATGTGGTGGACGCTGGCCTGGATCCTGCCGTTGCAGGCCGCGATCTTCCTGGCGCTCGGTCTATATCGCGGGCTATGGCGCTTCGCCAGCATCGTCGACCTGCAGCGCATCGTGCTGGCGGCCGCGCTGGGCGCGATCCTGGTG
Source organism: Betaproteobacteria bacterium (assembly GCA_031398535.1). Lineage (GTDB taxonomy): Bacteria > Pseudomonadota > Gammaproteobacteria > Burkholderiales > Casimicrobiaceae > VBCG01. The sequence continues at coordinate 2,077 of JANNNM010000894.1, forward strand.
CCGGTGGTCCTCGTGATGCTGCAGTTGCAGACCGTGGTGCCGCGCAGCGTGCTGATCCTGTACCCGGTCGTGCTGATCTTCCTGATGGCCGGCAGCCGCTTTGCCTATCGGGTCTGGAAGGAACACCGGCTCTACAGTCCGCTGGAAGCGCTGGGCGAGCCGGTGCTGATCGTGGGTGCCGGCGAAGCGGGGGCGCGCCTGGCGAAGGACCTGACGCGCAGCCGGCAATGGCGCGTGGTCGGCCTGCTCGACGACGACAAGTCGAAGCAGGGTCGACTGCTGCGCAACCTGCGCGTGCTGGGCCCGATCGCCGACCTGACGTCGTGGGCCGATCGTTTCGGCGTGCGCAAGGTGATCATCGCGCTGCCGTCGGCCAATCACATCGTGCGCCGTCGCGTCGCCGAGCTGTGCGCCGCCGCGGGCGTCGAGGCACTGACCGTGCCGTCGTACGAGGACCTGATCAGCGGCAGGCTCGCCTTGACCACGATCCGCAATGTCGAGCTGGACGATCTGCTCGGCCGCGATCCGGTGGTGCTCGACAGCGCCGGACTTGCCGAGTGGCTGGGCAATCGCGTGGCGATGGTCACCGGCGCCGGGGGCTCGATCGGCGCGGAGCTGTGCCACCAGATTGCGCGCTTCCGGCCGGCACGGCTCGTGCTGTTCGACATCTCCGAGGCCGCGCTGTACGAAATCCAGACGGCGCTGTCCGACACGTTCCCGCAACTGCCGCTCCTCACGGTGGTGGGCGACGTCAAGCACGCGGCACTGGTCGAGGACGTGCTCGAACGCGAGCGTCCCAGCGTGATCTTCCATGCCGGGGCCTACAAGCACGTGCCGCTGATGGAGGAAACCAATGCCTGGCAGGCCGTGCGCAACAACTCCTACGGCACCTACGTGCTGGCCCGCGCGGCCGTGGCGGCGCGCGTGGAAAAGTTCGTGCTGGTGTCCTCCGACAAGGCGGTCAACCCCACCAACGTGATGGGCGCGACCAAGCGGCTGGCCGAGATCGTTTGCCAGAGCCTGCAGGGTGGCGTCACGCAGTTCGTCCTGGTGCGCTTCGGCAATGTGTTCGGCAGTGCGGGCAGCGTCATCCCGCGCTTCAGCGAGCAGATCGCGCGTGGCGGTCCCGTGACCGTCACGCATCCGGAGATCACGCGCTACTTCATGTCGCTGTCCGAGGCCACGCAGTTGCTGCTGCAGGCGGGACTGCAGGGCAAGGGCGGCGAGATCCTGGTGCTCGAGATGGGCGAGCCCGTGCGGATCGTCGACCTGGCGCGTGACCTCATCAGGCTTTCGGGCGCCGACCCCGACCGGATCGCGATCGTGTTCACCGGATTGCGCCCCGGCGAGAAGCTCTTCGAGGAGTTGCTGGCCTCGGAGGAAGAGACCAAGCCCACCCCACACCCGAAGCTGCGCATCGCGCAGGCGCGCGAGGCCAACCACGATGCGGTCGGCCAGATGGTCACGTGGTGTGAAAGTGATCGCGCGGCCGATGATGCGCAGGTGCGGGCGCGTTTGAAGTCGTGGATCCCGGAATACATGCCGCCGGCAGGCGCGCCCGTGGCCTCGATTCCCACGGTGGCGCCGGCCGGCCGCGAGGATGCGAAGCCACTGCCGCTGCGGGCGCCCCGGCGCCGTTGAAGCGCTTCGTCAGCCTACGCGGATCAGGGTCGAGATGGGCGTCGCCCCGATGGTGCGTCCGCGCCGGATGCCCCAACCGACCAGCATCGCGTTGAAAGCCCAGAATTCCTTGCTGTTGGGACGCACCAGGAAGTCGTCGGTCAGGTTCTTCACGAGAAACGACGCCAGCATGGCCAGGCCGACCAGTCCCAGCATCGCGAGCGTCGCATCGTCGACGCGCAGGAAGCGCCAGTATTGCCGCCCCAAGGCAGCCAGCAGCATGACCAGCGTCAGCACGCCGATTGCGCCGGTCTGCAGCCATTGGCTGACGAAGATGTTGTGCGCATGCGCGAGCATGGGATCGCCCAGTTCGCCCCGCAGCTCCTCGCGCAGGATCGACTTGCCATAGCCGAAGCCGAGCCAGGGCCGCTCACCGATGCGCCGGAACGTGTGCTGCCACAGCGCAATCCGCGGGTCATCGGTGAACGTCTTCGCGACCGAGGCGTTCGGCGCCAGGTCGGTACGCGCGCGGTGCCCGACGGCGTCGACGAACAACGCAGTCAGGATCGCGAGCAGCAGTGCCAGCACCGCCAGCCAGCGCCAGGGCGCCCGGCGCAACCGCGCTCGCCAGCGCCATGCCGCCAATAGCGCGGCCACGATGAATCCTGCGGCCAGCGCCACCCAGAACATCCGGTTCTCGGTGATCCGCGCCGCCATCAGCATCAGCGCGAAGACGGTCGCCACGCATGCCAGAACCGGCCATCGCGGGCCGAAGCCGGTGGGTCGCGGTACCAGCATCAGGATCAGCAAAGGCGCGACCAGCACGAGGTAGGTCGAGAAGGCGCCCGCGCCCCCATGGGCGCGTGACAGCGCACGGTCGAGGTCGGTGATGCCATCCCCGAAGGCCACGGCGATCGCGAGGATGCACAGCACGGCCGCCGTGACCACGGCCGTCAGCGCGAGTGTCCGCAGGGCGCGGCCGGAGCGCGCTGCAACGTAGAAGATCAGGACTGTGCACAGTCCCCAGCCCACCTCGGTGCCGAGTTCGGCCGCCGAGAACGCCGGATGGATCGACCACAGCAACGATGCGGCCGACCAACCGGACCAGGCTGCCAGCGTCACCAGCAATGAACGCGGCGGCAATGGAACCGGCTCGCCGTCGGAGTAGATCGCCCCCAGCACCAGCCAGATCGCCAGCACCAGCGCCAGCGTGAATCCCACCGAGCGGATGTAGGTGTGTCCGCTGATCGCGATGAACACGAGATAGACCGAGGCCCACGCCAGCAGCCCGAAGCGCAGCAGCGCAAACGTGCTGGCC
>JANNNM010000933.1:0-1475 GCA_031398535.1 Betaproteobacteria bacterium
CCTTGCGCGTCGTTCCGTTCCGAGTGCGTTCGCTCGAGGAGCTGGGAGCGCCCGCGGCGTGCACGAAGTTGCTCAACAAGCCCTATGGCATCGTTCTCGTGGTAGGCCCGACCGGTTCGGGCAAGTCGACCACGCTGGCGGCGATGATCGACCACCGGAACGCGACGAAGCCGGGCCACATCCTGACGATCGAGGACCCGATCGAGTACCTGTTCGAACACAAGCAGAGCGTGATCAACCAGCGCGAGATCGGCGTGGATACGATCACCTACACGTCGGCGCTGCAGAATGCCCTGCGCGAGGCGCCCGACCTCATCATGATCGGCGAAGTGCGCGACAAGGACACGATGCAGCAGGCACTGCTGCATACGCTGACCGGCCACTTGTGCCTCACCACGATCCACGCCAACAACAGCTATCACGCGCTGTCGCGGATCATCAATCTCTTCCCGCACGATGCGCGCTCGGCGGTGCTGTCCGACCTGTCGATCGGCCTGCGCGCCATCATCTGCCAGCGGCTGGTGCGCAATCTCGACGGCGAATTGCAGCCCGCAGTCGAGATCCTGCTCAACACCTCGCTGATCGCCGAGCTGATCAAGAACGGCGAATTCGCGCAGATCAAGGAAGCGATGGAGCAGTCGCTCTATCCCGGCTCGCAGACCTTCGAGCAGGCGCTGTGCAAGCTCTACATCGATGGCGTCATCAGCTATGACGAGGCCATGATCGGGTCGGACTCCCCCACCAACCTCGCCTGGCAGATCAACCAGAACAGCCCGTCGTCGCGCACGGCGGCTGAAACGTCCGGCAGCGAGGCCGACCGGGCACGGCCCAGCGCCGATTTCGGCACGATGACCATCAACACCGAGCTCCTCGACCGCGCGCATTGATCGTCGCGCGCGGGACGGCAGCTTCGTCCCATTTGTTAACATGCGGACGATGGATACCGCTGCCCTGCCTACCCTTGCGCTTGCCCGTGAACTGATTGCGCTGCGTTCCGTCACGCCGGATGACGCCGGGTGCCAGCAGCACCTGCGCGCGCGCCTTGCCCCACTCGGTTTCGACTGCGAAACGATCGTCATCAATGGCGTGACCAACCTGTGGGCGCGGCGCGGCAACGCGCGGCCGCTCATCTGCTTTGCCGGCCACACCGACGTCGTGCCCACCGGACCGCTGGCGCAATGGGATTCCGATCCCTTCATCCCCACGCAACGCGACGGCTACCTGTACGGCCGCGGCGCTGCCGACATGAAAGGCTCCATCGCCGCGTTCGTCACCGCCATCGAAGCCTTTGTCGCCGCGCACCCGAATGCCCCCGGCTCGATCGCGCTGCTGATCACCTCCGATGAGGAAGGTCCGTCGGTGGATGGCACCGTCAAAGTCGTCGAACGGCTGGCTGCGGCCGGCGAGCGACTCGACTATTGCATCGTCGGCGAACCATCGTCGGTGAACCTGCTGGGCGACATGATCAAGAACGG
>JANNNM010000018.1:0-5331 GCA_031398535.1 Betaproteobacteria bacterium
GTGCGCCGATCGTCCTCGCTGCGGCAGCCCCTGCCGCCGCTGGCGCCGCCCCTGCGGCCACCCCCGCCGCGCCTGCCGCCAAGGATGCGCCGCCGAAGGCCGCTCCGGCCCCGGCACCGAAGTCCTGATCCGCAAGGCACCCACCATGATCTCGCGCTTCTTCATCGACCGCCCCATCTTTGCGGCGGTCATCTCGATCTTCCTGATCCTGGCCGGTCTGGCTGCGATCCGCACGCTGCCGGTCGCCCAGTATCCCGAGATCGCGCCCCCTGTCGTCACCGTGCAGGCCATCTATCCGGGGGCGTCCGCGCAGGTGGTCGAGCAGACCGTCGCGGCACCGCTCGAGAATGCGATCAACGGCATCCCCGGCATGATGTACATGAGCTCCAATTCGAGCTCCAGCGGTGTCGTGCAGATCCAGGTCACGTTCGAGATCGGCACCGACGTCGATATCGCGGCCGTCAACGTCAACAACCGCGTGAAGCAGGTGGAACCGCGCCTGCCCGAGGAAGTGCGGCGCCAGGGCGTCACGGTCGAACGCGGCAGCTCCTCGTTCCTGCAGGTCGTCGCGTTCTATTCGCCCGACAACCACTTCAACGATCTCTTCATCTCCAACTACGTCACGCTGAACGTGCTGGACGAGCTGAAGCGGCTGCCGGGCACCACCAACGTGCAGATCTTCGGCGCCAAGGATTACGCGATGCGGATCTGGCTGAAACCCGATCGCCTCGCGCAACTGAAGATGTCGCCCAGCGACGTGATCGCGGCCGTCAACGAGCAGAACGCGCAGTTCGCCGCGGGCAAGGTCGGCCAGTCACCGATCAGCAAGGGCCAGGATCTCGTCTACACCGTCACCACCAAGGGGCGGCTGTCCGATCCCAAGGAATTCGAGCAAATCATCGTCCGGGCCAATCCGGACGGGTCCAACGTGCGGCTGGGCGAGATCGCGCGCGTTGAATTGGGTTCCAAGGATTACGAATTCAACGGCCGCTACAACGGCAAGCCCGCGGTGCTGGTCGGGATCTTCCTCGCCCCCGGGTCCAATGCGCTGGAAGTGGCCAAGTCGTCGAACAAGCTGCTGGCCACGCTGGCCGAGCGCTTCCCCGAAGGCATGGCGCACCGCGTCGCCTTCGACACCACGCGCTTCGTCGAGGTCTCGATCCGCGAAGTGCTGATCACGCTGGGCGAGGCGATGCTGCTGGTGTTCCTCGTCGTCTACCTGTTCCTGCAGAGCTGGCGCGCCGCGATCATTCCGTTCGCCGCCGTGCCGGTCGCGCTGATCGGCACGTTCGCCGGCATCTCGATGCTCGGCTATTCGATCAATACCCTCACCCTGTTTGCAATGGTGCTGTCGATCGGCATCGTCGTCGACGATGCGATCGTGGTGCTGGAGAACGTCGAACGGATCATGCGCGAGGATGGCCTCAAGGCGCGCGATGCAGCGGTGAAGGCCATGCAGGAAGTCACCGGTCCCATCATCGCCATCGTGCTGACGCTGGTGGCCGTGTTCGTGCCGATCGCCTTCCTGGGCGGGCTTACCGGCGAGCTCTATCGCCAGTTCGCGGTGACGATCTCGATCTCGGTCGTGATCTCGGGCGTGGTCGCACTGACGCTGTCGCCCGCGCTGTGCGCGCTGATGCTGAAGCCGCACGTCGAGGCGAAGGGCTTCTTCCGCTGGTTCAACCAGTGGTTCGAGCGCGTCACGATGCGCTATTCGCATGGCGTCGCGTTCCTGATCCGCCACGGCATCATCTCGCTGGTGATCTTCGGCCTGATGGTGGCCGCCGCGGTGGTGATGTGGCGCATCACGCCGGGCAGCCTGGTGCCGGACGAAGACCAGGGCTACTACATCTCGGCCGTGATCCTGCCCGACGGCGCCACGCTCGAGCGCACGCAGAAGGTGGTGGAGCAGGTCGAGGAAGCCATCCGCAGCAACCCCGCCAACCAAGACGTCATCGCATTCACCGGGTTCGACTTCATCGGCGGCGGGTATCGCAACAATGCCGCCACGCTGTTCATCATCCAGAAGCCGTGGGATGAACGGACGGTAACGGCTTCGGCGCTGGTGGGCGAGCTCTTCGCCAAGACCGGGCACATCAAGGAAGCGCTGGTGCTGGCCTTCAACCCGCCGCCGATCTTCGGCCTCGGCACCACCGGGGGCTTCGAGTTCTACATCCAGAACCGCGGCGACGGCGGCCCGGCGAAGCTGTCGGAGGTGAAGGATGCGTTCCTGGCCCGTGTGAATTCCGATCCGCAGATGGGCGGCGCGCAGACGTTCTGGCACGCCGCCGTGCCGCAGCTCTTCGTCGACGTCGACCGGGAAAAGGCCAAGAAGACCGGCGTGCCGATCACCGACATCTTCGCCACGCTGTCGGCGACGATGGGCACGTACTACGTCAACGACTTCAACAAGTACGGCCGCACGTGGCAGGTGCTGATGTCGGCGGAGCCCGAATTCCGCAAGAAGCCCGATGACATCACCGGCATCTACGTACGCTCGAAAACCGGCGAGATGGTGCCGCTGTCCGCGCTCGTGACGGTGAAGTACATCTCCGGTCCCGATTCGCTCGACCGCTTCAACAACCTGCAGGCCGTGAAGATCATCGGCCAGGGCGCGCCCGGGTTCAGCTCGGGCCAGACCATCGCCCGCGTCGAGCAGATCGCGAAGGAAGTTCTGCCGCCGGACTTCAGCTACGACTGGGGTGGTTCGTCCTACCAGGAGAAGAAGTCGGGTGGCGCGTCCACATTTGCGCTGGGCCTGGCCGTGATCATGGTGTTCCTGATCCTCGCGGCACAGTACGAGCGCTGGTCGCTGCCGTTGGCCGTGCTGCTGGCGCTGCCGTTCGGCACCTTCGGCGCGCTGGTGGCCGTGTGGGGCCGCAGCCTCACCAGCGACGTCTACTTCCAGATCGGCTTGGTCACGCTCCTTGGACTGGCGGCGAAGAACGCGATCCTGATCGTGGAATTCGCGCTCAACAAGCATGAGGAAGGACTGTCCGCGTCGGCCTCGGCCGTCGAAGGCGCGCGGCTGCGGTTCCGGCCGATCCTGATGACGTCGCTGGCGTTCATCTTCGGCGTGCTGCCGCTGGCGCTGTCCACCGGTGCGGGTGCAGGCGCGCGGCATTCGGTCGGTACCGGGGTGACCGGCGGCATGCTGGCCGCCACGTTCCTGGCCATCTTCTTCGTGCCGCTCTTCTTCAAGGTGATCTTCGATCGCCACGTGACGGAGAAGCGCTCGACGCAGGAAATTTTCGATGAACTGGATCGCGCGCATGCCGCTCACCAGGCGCAGGTTGCGGCGCCGCTGAAAGCCGGCGAGCCTCCGCGCGGCGCGACAGGAGAACCCGCATGAACCGATCCCTTATAGCGCTGGCCGTCGCCGCGTTCATCAGTGGCTGCGCCGTCGTGCAACCGGCGCCGCCCAAGCTCGACCTGCCGGCGGGCACCGCGACGCCGGCGCAGGAAGTGATCCTGCAGAACTGGTGGACCGCGTTCGACGACCCTGTGCTGAACAAGCTGATCGAGGAAGCGTTCGCGCAGAACTTCGACCTGCGCGCCGCATTGGCGCGCATCGAGGCTGCGCGCTCGCAGGTGCTGCTGGCGCAATCCGATCTCGCGCCCGACATCAACCTGCGCGTGGACCCGTACCGGTCGCGCATCTCCGGCGTGGGTTCGCAGCAACTGCCGGCCAGCACGCCGCTCATCAGCAATGACTTCCGCGTCGCGATCGAGATGTCGTACGAACTCGACGTGTGGGGCAAGTACCGCAGCGGCGCGCTTGCGTCCGAGAATGACCTGACCGCATCGCGCTACTACCGCGAGACGGTGCGGATCGGCGTGGCGGCGGATGTCGCCACGGCCTACTTCCGACTGCGCGCGGCCGATGCCGAACTGAGCGTGCTCGAATCCACACTCAAGCTGCGTACGGAAACGGCCACACTGCAGAAGGACCGCTTCGAAGGCGGCCTGATCGGCGAGTATGACGTGCGCCAGGCGGAAGCCGAGCGCTTCGCCGTGATCGCCGACATCGCGCGCGCCAAGCGTGCGATCGGGCAGTACGAGACCGCCATCGCGATCCTGACGGGACGCTCGCCGCAGGCGGTGTTCGCGCCCGATGTCGCGCGCGGCATTGCCATCGACGCGACGACAGCGGTCCCGCCGTTGCCGCTCGGCCTGCCGGTGGAAGTGATCGGACGCCGGCCTGACATCCGCCGCAACGAAGCCCTGCTGGCGGGCTCGGAGCTGCGCATCCAGCAGGCGCGCGCCGACTACTATCCGTCGATCAAGCTGGGCGCGTTCTTCGGCAGCGAAGCCGCCACGATGGGTAATCTCTTCTCCGGACCTGCGCAGATCTGGAGCATCGGCATGGGCCTGCTGCAGCCGCTGCTGGCACTGAAGGCGATCGAAGCGCAGGTGGAACTGGCCAAGGCCAACAACGACGCGGCGATGGTCGCGTACCTGCAAACGGTGCAGGTCGCGTTCGGCGAGGTGCGCAATTCACTTGTCGCCAATGCATCATCGCGCGAGGTGCTGGCCGCCGAGACGGCGCGCCGCGACCAGCTGGCCACCGCCCTGGAAGTGGCGACGTTGCGCTACAACGCGGGGCGCACGTCGTTCCTCGAGGTGATCGACGCACAGCGGTCGCTGCTGGCCGCCGAGACGCTGCGCATCGGCGCCGCGCGCGATGCCAAGCTGTCGACGGTCGACTTTGCCAAGTCGCTGGGCGGCGGCTGGAATCCGGCGCAGCTTTCAGCGGGTCGTTAGCGGACGGGATCGCTAGCGCTGCAATGGCGCGCGATCCCCGGTCACGGCGGCCGTGTCCTGCATCAGCAGTGGGCATTGCCGCCGGATCTCCGCCATCAGCAGCGTCGCGCCCGGGGACGGGCGGCTGTCGACGCGCTGGGTGAGGCCGATGCGCCGCTCGGTATCCGGCAACGGCACCGGCAGCACCTGCAGCAGCGCGGCGTCGAGTTCGTAGTACAGCTGGCGCGGCGAGATCGCCGTCAGCAAATTGCTTTCGAGCAGGGCGCCGCGCAACACAGCCAGGTCGCTTGTCTCGAGCACGACGTCCGGCGGCGGCAATCCGCGCCGGACCAGCGCGTGCTCCAGCAGGTCGCGCGTCGGCGCGCCCACGCGCGGCAGCGCCCACTTGGCACCCGCCAGCATCTCCAGCGCCAACGGCGTGCGCTGCACCCATGGATGACGCGCGCGCACCACGACGGCGAGGTGATCGATCAGCAGTTCCTCGCCCGCAAGATCGGTCGCGTAGTCGGCCGGCCGCAAGGCGCCCAGGATGAAGTCGAGCTCGCCGGCGCGCAGGCCCGCTGCCAG
>JANNNM010000034.1:0-11227 GCA_031398535.1 Betaproteobacteria bacterium
GATCGGACGCTTGGATGGGTGCGTTCATGATCAGTTTCCCGTCCCGCGCAGCTTGGGATCGAGCGCATCGCGCAAAGCGTCGGTGAAGAGCGAGAACGCGGAGACCAGCACCGCCATCGTGCCGCCGGCGGCGGCCAGTTGCCACCTTTTGCCCAGGATGAGTTCGTTCTGCGCTTCGTTCAACATCGAGCCCCACGACACGACATCGACCGGCACGCCGAAGCCCAGGAACGACAGGATCACCTCTGACTTGATGAAGGCGACCACGAGGATCGACATCTGCACCAGCACCACATGCGACACGTTGGGGAAGATGTGCCGGAACATCCGGCGCGTATTCGAGGCGCCGATCGCGTCGGCCGCCTGCACATACTCGCGGCCCTTGTGCTTCATGTATTCGGCGCGGATCAGCCGGAAGGCCCCCGTCCATCCCGTGAGGCCCAGGATCAGCACGATGGTCATCGTGCCTTTCTGCTGCAGCACGGCGGCGACGGCCAGGATCAGCAGCAGGTAGGGAATCGAGCTGAACACGTTGTAGAACCAGTTGAGCGCATCGTCGACCCAGCCGCCGTAGTAGCCCCCCAGTGCGCCGAGCACGGTGCCGATCAGCGTCGCGACCAGCGCGGCCGCGAGCCCTACGAAGATCGACGTCTCCGAGCCCTTGATGGTCTTGGCGATCACGTCGCGGCCCCACTTGTCGGCGCCGAAGGGCAGCGTGGCGCGCTTCGTCTCCACCGCTGCGGCAGGCGCCCCGCCCTTGCCTGACTGGATTTCCTTCATCACATCCGCTAGCGGGTCGACCGACTTGCCTTCCGCCGCCGGGGCCGTGGCCGTGGCCGACGGATTCTTCGCGGCCTCGATTTCCTTCATCACATCCGCGAGCGGATCGACGATCGAACTGGCCGCCCCGGACCCCGCGCCCGCCGGAGCGGGGGCGCCCCCTTTCAGTTCCGCCAGCACGTCGCCGATCGGATCGACGACCGTGGAGTTGAACGCGCTGCCCGGTGTTGCGACGGAAGGCGCGGCCGCTTCGGACACCACGTTCTGCTGGTTAGGCGTACCGGTCGCCCCCGGCGTGGCCGGCACGGCCTCGGGTTCGAGGAACGACGGCGGCGCGTAGTTGATGCCGACTTCACGCGACCAGTCGCCTGCAACGAGGTTCAGCGCGGACAGCACCATCAGCAGCAGGAAGGCGACGACGATGGCCAGCGACACCATCGCGACGCGGTCGCGGCGCAGGCGGCGCCACGCGAGCGTCCACAGGCCTGGGGAAACGGTGTGCGCGATTTCGCGGCGCTTCGCGTGCACGGCAGAGAGGGTGAGGTCGGTCATGATCGTGTCCTCACTTCAGCTGCACGCGCGGATCGACCGCTTTGTACATGAGGTCGGCCAGCAGGTTGACCACCATCGTGGCGATCGCGACATAAACGGTCAGCGCCTTGATGACGGGAAAGTCCGAGCGCTCGACGGCAAGGATCACCTCGCGGCCGATGCCCGGAATGGAGAAGAAGCGCTCGACGAGGAAGGCGCCGATCAGCAGGCCGGGCAATGCGGCCATCACGTGCGTGATCATCGGGATGGATGCATTGCGCAGCACGTGCACCCACATGATGCGGTTTTCGCCGACCCCCTTGGCGCGCGCGGTGCGCACGTAGTCCTGGTTGATCTCGTCGAGCACGAAGGTGCGGTAGAGACGCAGGTTGGGCGCGATGCTCACCACCAGCAGGATCAGGATGGGGAGCGCGCTGTACTTCCACAGGTTTTCCCAGACGTCGTTGCCCCAGCCCTGCACGGGGAACCAGCCGAACTTGTAGGCGAACACGTACTGGAACACGATGATGTAGACGAGGATCGAGATCGACAGGCCGACTGTGCAGATGATCATCACCATCCGGTCGGTCAGCGAGCCGCGGACGTAGGCCACGGCCAGCGCCAGCGCGATCGCGACGATGGTTTCCAGGAACAGCAGCGGCAGCAGCACCGTCATCGACGGCCCGAGCCGCGTGGCGAGGATGTGCGACACCTTTTCGTTGGTGCTCCACGACGATCCGAAGTCCGCCGTGACGATCTGTTTCAGGAAGATGCCGAGCTGGATGTAGTACGGCTGGTCGACGCCGAGCTGCCGCCGGATGTTCTCGATCTGGTCGGGGTTGGAGATCTTGCCGGCCAGCACGTAGGCGGGGTCGCCGCCCACCCAGTTGAACAGCAGGAACACGAGCAGCACGACGCCCAGGAGTGTGGGCAACATCTGCCAGATCCTGCGAATGATGTATCCCAGCATGATGCGCAATTCCTTCCAGTTGCGAAGGCACGCGGATCGCGCGTGCCTGCCGCGGTGCGGAACGCGCCCATTGCAGCGCGAACCACCGGTGGTCCGTCAAGCCCCGGGCCCGCGGCCGATCGCGGTAACGACCGGCCGCGGCGCGGGGGTACTGCTCTCCTCAGGGCTTCGGTATCAGCCGGTCGAGCCGGCGGACCCTGACCTCTTCTCCTCCACTAACGCGTGTCGGCACCGACGTCCAGGTACTGCCACGTCGACGCCAGGATCGGATGCTTCTTGTAGCCCAGCACGCGCGACTGGACCAGCTGGTTGCGGTAGCGGCTGACCGTCAGGCGCATCGGGGCGTACACCTCGAGGAGCCGGATCATGTCTCGATAAAGCGCCTGGCGTTCCGGGCCGGGCGGCAGGCGGATGCTCTTGCGGTAGAGCGCATCGTACTCCGGCATCGTCACGCAGCCGTTGTTGCTCTGCTGGATGTTCGGGCTGTACCAGAGCTGCATGAAGTTGTCGGCGTCCGGATAGTCGGCGATCCACGCGTCGGTGCGGCTCAGCAGCTTGCACCGCTTCTCGAGCTTCAGCTGTTCGGGGAATCGTTCCTTGCGGCTGTCCATCCGCACGCCGATGGCCTCGTAGGATTTCTTCACCAGTTCGTCCTGCAGCCGCCCCAGCGTGTCGGGGCGCGACGTGTAGTTCACGATCAGCGGCTTACCGTTGGGGTGCGTGCGCCAGCCATCGGCGCCGCGCTTGTAGCCGAAGCGATCGAGCAGCGCGTTGGCGCCCACCGGGTCGTACTTCGTCGCGGGCTTCCAGTCCGGGAAGTGGCCGACGACACCGGGCGGGATCGGCGTGGTGGCCGCCACGGCCTGCTCGTTGCGGATCACGCGGATGTCCTCGTCGACGTCATAGGACATGGCCAGCGCGCGACGCAACGCGATCTTTTCCTTGGTGAATCCGCCGATGTCCGGGTCCTGCATGTTCCAGTAGATGAAGTTGATCTCGGGGTCGACGATGCGCTGCAGCTGCACGCCCTTCGCGGCGAGCTCCGGGCGCAGCTTGCCGCCCCTCGATGGCATTGGGGGCGAGCGGACCCTCCATGTTCATCAGGTCGACCTCGCCGTTGCGGAATGCCAGCCACCGCGCCTGATCCTCTTCCATCACGTAGACCTCCACGCGATCGACCACGGGGAGCTTCTTGCCCTGCATCTGCGCGACGATCTTCTCGTCGCCGGGTTCCTGGGCCGTCCAGTTCCACTTCATGTCGCGGAAACCCGGGTTGGCCTCCAGCACGATCTTGGAACTGCGGATCCATTCGCTCAGCACGTACGGGCCGGTGCCGACGGGATTGCTCATTGCACGGCCGTCGGTCTCGGCGTACTTCGCGATCACCTCGCGCGCCACCGCCGACGTCGACTCGTGCGCCAGCACGTAGGGAAGGTTGTAGTCCGGTGCCTTGAGGCGCAGCCGCAACGTGTAGCGATCGACCGCCTCGATGCCGGCGATCTTTTTGTCGTAGTCGAAGCGGCCGGACTTCGTCGCTGCCGCGGCTTCCTCGTCGACGCCGACCAGCTTGCCCTCAAGCAGGAAGCCCCACGGCGAGCGGATCTTCGGGTCCATCACGCGCTTCAATGAATAGACGAAGTCGTCCGCCGTCAACTCGCGCGGCTTGCCGCCGAAGGCGGGGTCGGCGGCAAAGTAGACGCCGCGGCGGATCGGGATCGTATACGTCCTGCCGTCGTCGGTGATCACCGGCATCGTCTCGGCCAGCATCGGCACCACCTTGGCGGGGCGCGCGAGATAGTCGTAGGTGTAGAGGCGCTCGAAGACCGCCTGCAGGATGGCAGCGGAGTAAAGATCGCTGGTGGCGGCGGGGTCGAAACCCGTTTCCGCCACCGGGATGATGTCGCGGACGACCTTCTTCGGCGCGGCGGCGTGCACGCTGCCGAACGCCAGCAGCGCGATGAGCAGCCATCCACGCATCATGGCTGCACGTCCATGTACATCCACTCCGCTGCCAGGATGGGGTGCCGCTTGTAGCCGCGGATCCACGGCCGCAGCAGTTCCTTGCGCTCGCGCGACAGGTGCAGGCTCCACGCGCCATCCACTTCCATCTGCCGCGACATCTCGAGGAAGAGGCGGTTGCGTTCCGGCGAATCGGGCATCTGCGACGCCTTGATGTAGAACGCGTCGAAGGCCTTCGATTCGTAGCAGCCGTTGTTGCTCGAACCCGCATTGGGCCCGTAGAGCAGCTGCATGAAATTGTCGCCGTCGGGGATGTCCGCGCCCCACGCCGATTCCCACATCATCAGCTTGCACGCGCGCGCGGCCTTGATGTGCTCGGAGAACGGCGCGATGTCGAAGACCACGCGGATGCCGATCGCATCGAGCGACTTCTGCCACAGCTCGTTGTGCTCGCGGTCGATGGCGGTCGGGCTGCTGGCATAGCGGATCAGCAGCGGCTTGCCGTCGGGCATCCGGCGATAGCCATCCGCACCCTTCGCGTAGCCGAAACGGTCGAGGAGCCGGTTGGCCAGGTCCGGGTCGCGCTGGTTGAGCGAGCGGTACTTCGGATCGTGCCCCACCACACCCTGCGGTACCGGCATCTCAGCGACCACTGCCATGTCTTTGCGGATGATGCTGATGTCCTCCTCAACGCGATACGACAGGATCATCGCGCGGCGCAATGCAACCTTTTCCTTGCTGAAGCCGCCGACTACCGGATCGCGGAAGTTGAAGTACGCGTAGATGATCTCGGGCTCCACGCCCGAATACACGTTGAGCAGCGCATCAACCCACTCGCGCTTCAGTGCGCCATCGGGTTCGAACACCTGCGCGCGGAACGTGGGCGGCAGGTTCAGGATGTCGAGCTGCTTCTGGTTGAAGGCCAGCCAGCGCGTCTGGGTCTCCTCCATCACATGGATTTCGACGCGGCCGACCTGCGGCATCGCCTTGCCCTTCATCGCCGCCACGAGGATTTCATCCCACTTGCTGCCGGGCTCCGCGGTGAAGTCCCACGTGAAGCCACGGTACACCGGGTTGGCGTCGAGCACGATCTTCGAGGCGCGCTGCCATTCGGCCAGCCGGTAGGGGCCGGTGCCGACCGGATGCGCGTCGGTCTGGCCCGCGTAGGCTTCGATCACTTCGCGGGCGACGGCGCTGAAGCTGGTGTTGGCCAGCGCGTAGGGGAAGCGGTAATCGGATTGCGCGAGGCGGATGCGCAACGTATAGCGGTCGACCGCCTCGAGGTCGGGCAGCTTCGCGTTGTAGTCGAAGCGGCCGGACTTTTTCGCGGCGGCGGCCAGCGCGTCGAGGCCCTTGATCTTGCCCATGATCAGGAACGCATACGGTGCGCGGTTGGCCGGATCGGCGAACCGCATGATGCTGTAGACGAAATCCTGCGCAACCAGCTCGCGCGCCGCGCCCTTGAATACCGGATCGGGTGCATAGAGCACGCCCTTGCGCAACCGGAACGTATAGGTGCGGCCGTCGTCGGTGACCTCCGGCAACGCCTCCGCTGCCATCGGCGCAAGCTTGGCCGGACGGGCCAGGTAGTCGTAGGTGAGCAGGCGCTCGAAGATGCCCTCGACGACCATCGCGGAATACTGGTCGACCATCCGGACCGGATCGAACCCGGCCTCGGCGGCGGGGATGGCCATCCGGATCACCTTGCCCGGATCGGCGGCGGCGGCGTTGTGCGGCAACGCCAGCAGCGCCAGGGCGAGCAGGACGCTGGCGAACGTGCCGACATCGGGCCGCGCAATGGTCAGGAGGTCAGGCCAGTTGTGCGGACCACGTTCGGGAACCCGCTTCTGGAACACTGCTGGGGAGCATTCCGTACCCGGATTCCTGCTGTTCATGCCCGATTTCCGCTGCGCAGGGAACATCCGGACTGCCTGAAAGACAAACCCTGCTACTGTACCATTTCAAGAGCCCCTCATGCCACGGCGCCTGTTCAACCGGATCACGCTCCGCCTCCAGCCGGCGGTCGATCGCATCACCTCCCATCCGTGGGTGCTGCGGTATCTGCCCTCGCTTGCCGATCCCGACCTGTGGCACCTCAATCGCCGTTCCGCCGCGCGTGCGGTGGCCGTGGGCCTCTTCTGCGGGCTGATCCCCGGGCCGCTGCAGGCGGTGGCGGCCATCCTGCTATGCCTCATGGTCCGCGCCAACTTTCCGGTGGCGGTGGTCACGACGTTCTATACCAATCCGCTGACCATCGTTCCGCTGTATGTCGTCGCCTACGAATACGGCAGCCTGTTCGTCCCGGGTGCTGCGCCCGTTACCGACCTTGCGCTGCCCGTGTTCACCAGCATCGGCACCTTCGGGCCCGCGCTGCTTGCGTGGGCCACCGACCTTGGCAAGCCGCTGGCGTTGGGACTGGTCTTGCTGGCGCTCACTTTGGCAGGAACGGGATGGGCGATCGTGCGGATCGGCTGGCGTTGCCATGCGGTGTGGGCGTGGCGTCGCCGACTCCGGTTGCGCGCCCTCGCCTGATCGATCGATGAAGCCCGCGTACTGGGACGCGGCCACGGCTGCGCTGGGCCGCGGCGATCCGGTGTTGCGCAAGCTCATCGCATCCTATCCGGGTATTCACCTCACCCGCCGCGGCGACCCGTTCACCACGCTGGCGCGCGCGATCGTCGGCCAGCAGATTTCCGTCAAGGCCGCGGAGTCGATCTGGAATCGCTTCGTCATCGCCGCCAGGGGCGAAGGCACGCCGGTACATCTCGACCCGGCGCGCGTGGCCCGGATGCGGATGCCCACGTTGCGCAAGGTCGGTTTCTCGGAGAACAAGTCACTGTATGTCCGCGACCTGGCGCGGCACTTCGTGGCGGGGGAGCTCGACCCTTCCGAGTGGCCTGCGCTGGACGACGAGGCGCTGATCGAGCGGCTCACCGACGTGAAGGGGATCGGGCGCTGGACGGCCGAGATGTTCCTGATCTTCCACGAGATGCGCGCCGACGTGTTCCCGGTCGACGACATCGGACTGCAGAAGGGCGTGGCGATGCACTATCACGACGGCGCGCGGATGACGCCGAAGGTGCTGCGCGAATTCGGCATGCGCTGGGCGCCGTACCGCAGCGTGGCGACGTGGTATTTCTGGCGGGCGCTCGATCCGATTCCCGTCGAGTACTGAGCGCAACGCCATTTGCGTTGCACTGCAGCTTGACGTTGGCCGGCACCGGAACTTAGAGTTTGGAACACTGTTCCATGTTGGTGTTCCGATCGTCCCGATGTACGCCCCCGCACAACGCACGCTCGACATCCTCGAATTGCTCGCCGATGCCCCGGACGGCCTTGCGCTGTCCGCGATCGGCACGCAGCTCAACATCCCGAAGAGCGCCACGCACCGGTTACTGGCGGGTCTGGCCGCGCACGGGTTCGTGCGCCAGGTGTCCGCCACCGGGCATTACACGCTGACGCTCAAACTGGCGGCGCTGGGGTTCCGGCAACTGGCTGCCACGCGCATCGAGGAAGTCTGCCAGCCGCTGCTCGACCGCCTGGCGACACAAAGCGGCGAACTCGCGCGGCTGGCCGTCGTCGAAGGCAACCGCATGACGTGGGTGGCCAAGGCACAGGGCGCGCTGTCGGGGCTACGCTATGACGCGGATGCGGGCCGCGATGTCGTGCTGCACGCCACGGCCGTGGGCAAGATCTGGCTGTCGTCGTTGCCGGAGGATGCCGCGCTGGCGATCATCGCGGAAGCGGGCTTCACCGGCGACAACCTCGGTCCGCGCGCCGTGCGTTCGCTGACGGCCATGCGGCAGCACCTGCGCGAGACACGCAAGCGCGGCTATGGCGTGGCCGTCGACGAAGGCGAACCCGGCGTGGCTGCATTGGCCGCCGCCGTGCATGCATCGCATGCGCCGGGCGCGCCGGTTGTCGCCACGGTCAGCATTGCGGGTCCGCAGGCGCGCCTGACGGCCGCGCGCCGCGACCTTTTGATCGGTGACGTGCTTGCCGCCGCCGCCGCTGTCACCGATTGCTGGCCCGTGCGCGAGCATCATCGCCGCCACGTGATTGCCGCCACGAGCAAGCCGACCCTGGAGCCTGTCGATGCCACCTGAAGTCCCGCCCCGCTACGACGGGCCGCGTGAACTTGCGCAAAGCCTCACCGCGTTCGCGCGGCTCACCGCGGAGAATGCGCGCTGGGACCGCGAGGGCCTGCGCGACGACGTCGAGTACCGCGACCTGGGGCTTGCCGGCGCCACCAACGGCCGCCTCGGCATCAAGCACATCCGCTCGTTGAAACCGCTGCCCGCCGCCACCGGCTGGCACTGGCACGACATGACCGCGCATTTCGTCTACGTGCTGCACGGCTGGCTCACGTTCCGCTTCGCCGGCGTGGAAGGCGACGTCACGCTGCACGCGGGCGACGGCCTGTCGCAACCGGCCGGCGTGCCGCACAACGTGATTGCCCGCGCGGACGATCTCGAGGTGATCGAGATCAACGAGCCCGCCGAGTACGGCACGTGGAACCTGGCGGAACCGCCGGCGCCGTGGAAATGAGCTCCGCCGGGCCGCCCCAAGGAGCTGCGCCCTCTGGGGGAACGGCGCGAAGCGCCGCTCGGGGGGAACATTCGAGCTCCGCCGGGCCGCCCCAAGGAGCTGCCCCCTCTGGGGGAACGGCGCGAAGCGCCGCTCGGGGGGAACATTCGAGCTCCGCCGGGCCGCCCCAAGGAGCTGCCCCCTCTGGGGGAATGGCGCGAAGCGCCGTTCGGGGGGAACATTCGAGTTCCGACGTGTCGCGCATGGGCATGGTCGGCGGCTGGCTGCGTCGCCGTGGCGGTGCGCTGGCCATCTTCGTGCTGCTGTTCGTCGTATGGGAACTGGCCGTCCGGCTGACGGGTGTGAAGGAGTACCTGCTGCCGCCACCGTCGAAGGTGTGGACCGAATTCTGGAAGCGGCACGACCAGATTGCGGGCGCCGCGTGGGTCACCACGACCGAGATCCTGGCCGGCTATGCATTGGCCGTGGTGGTGAGCATTCCGCTGGCGCTGGCCGTGGCGTACTCGCGGTTCATGGAACAGGCCGTCTATCCGGTCATCGTGTTCCTGCAAATCGTGCCCAAGATCGCGATCGCACCGCACTTCATCATCTGGTTCGGCTTCGGCTTCGCGCCGAAGCTGCTGCTGGTATTCCTGCTGTCGTTCTTCCCGATCGTCGTGTCGAGCATCGCGGGCTTCAAGAGCGCCGACAAGGACATCATGGATTTCGCGCGCACCACCGGCGCGGGCACGATGCGCATGTTCTGGAAGATCCGGCTGCCGCAGGCATTGCCGCATATCTTCACCGGATTGAAGGTGGGCGCGGCGCTGGCGGCCACTGCCGCCGTCGTCGCGGAGTTCGTCGCGTCCGACCGCGGTCTTGGCTATCTCCTGGTGCAGTACAACGGCCAGCTCGACACGCCGATGGTGTTCGCCACCATCGTCGTGCTGTCGCTGATCGGGCTGGTCGTGTATTACACCGTCGAGATCATCGAACGGCTGGCCATTCCCTGGCACGTTTCACAACAGGCACCACCGCGCGACGCCACGCTGTGATGCACCACGGACCCGTGCCGCACACGGGCCACTTACGGAGGAGAGCACCATGAAGTTCAACCGCATTGCCGCCATCTGCGCCCTGGTCGCACTGGGCGCCACGTCATTTGCGCACGCGCAGGACAAGGCTTCACTTCGCCTCAACTGGTACCTGGGCGGCCTGCACGTACCGTTCTACTACGGCAAGGACAAGGGCTACTACGCCGCCGAGGGCATCGACCTCACGATCAACGAGGGCCGCGGTTCCGCCAACACCGTGCAGGTGGTGGCGGCGGGGTCGGATACGTTCGGCCTCGCCGATTCGTCCTCGGTCATTCTCACGGCTTCGAAGGGCGCGGACATCAAGAGCGTGATGTCGCTGTTGAACACCACGGGCTTTTCGGTCGTGTCGCTGGTGGAGTCCGGAATCAAGACGCCGAAGGATCTCGAAGGCAAGAAGGTGGCAGTGTCGGCCGGCGATCCGCTGGGCCAGCTGCTGCAGGCGATGTGCAAGGCCAACAACGTCGACTGCAACAAGATCAGCATGGTGCAGGTCGATCCCGCAGCCAAGGTCGTGACGGTGCTGGAGAAGAAGACCGACGCGTTGCTGGGCGGTGCCGACGACCAGTACTTCCTGATCAAGTACAAGGGCGGCAATCCGTCCGCGATGCGCTACGCCGACTGGGGTGCCAACATCGTCGGCATGACCATCCTGACGTCGGGCGACACGATCAAGAAGAACCCCGACCTGGTCAAGCGCTTCGTACGCGCGACGGTCAAGTCGTGGGAAGAGGCGAAGAAGAATCCGGGCGCTGCGGTGGATGCCGCGATGAAGGTCAAGCCCGATCTCAATCGCCAATCCACACTCGACCAGCTGATGGTGGACATCGACCTGATGGACTCGAAGAACTCGAAGGGCAAGGTCGGCCTGGGTGCGCAAGCGGACTGGGACCAGACGCTGGCGATCCTCAAGAACTACCGCGACCTTGCCACCGACAAGGGCTGGACGACGTTCCACACGAACGAATTCGTGCCGCAGTAACGATGGCGGAAACGGATGCCCGCGCCTACGTCGCGATCGACGGGGTTGCCAAGACGTACCGGCGCGACGGCCGCGAGACGCATGCGCTCGAACGCGTCGACCTCTCGATCCGCCAGGGGGAATTCCTGGCGATCGTGGGGCCGTCCGGCTGCGGCAAGAGCACGCTGCTGCGGCTGGTCGCCGGACTGCACCTGCCCACCACCGGGCAGGTGCGGATCGGCGGCAGGGCCGTCACCGGCCCGCAGACGGATCTGGGCATCGTGTTCCAGAGCCCGGTACTGCTCGACTGGCGCACCGCGGTCGACAACGTGCTGGTGCAGGTGGAACTGCGCGGCATGGACCCGAAGGCATGGCGCGATCGCGCGCTGCAATTGCTAGCGCAGG
>JANNNM010000085.1:0-4141 GCA_031398535.1 Betaproteobacteria bacterium
TGATGGTCCCGCCATGCCGATGTTGCCGTCACGCCATTACGTCTCCGATCACGCCACCTTCATCAAGGACCTGATCGCGAAGAAGCCGGACCTGCCGCAACAGCAGGCCGAAGGCCGGCGCATCTTCTGGGACAAGACGCCGGCGCAGGTCGGCGAGCGCGCCACGATGGACGAAGGCCGCGTCGCGCAGACCGCGTACGTCTACCAGACCAAGTAGCAGCACCCGCACCCCGATGAGCGCGCCGCGGATCTTCGCTGCGTTCCTTGCGGTGGTCGCCGTCGTCGCTGGCGTCGAATGGTATGCGCTCGTCCGCCACGAAGGCTCGCGCACGCCGCCGGTCGCCGCGACCGCACCGTCCTCCCCGGCACCAAAATTCGCCGCCGCGACCACCGCGCCGCAAGGCGATATCGACGTGCCCCTCGGCGAGGCGATCATCGGGCCGCGCGTCGCGCTGTCGGGTTGGGCGCTCGCCCCCACCGGCATCCGCGCAGTGGAAGTGCGTCTCGACGGCCGCGTATTCGCCGCCAAACTCGGCATACCGCGGCCCGATGTCGCGCAGGCCCGGCCCGGCATCACCGGCAACGCCACCGCCGGCTTTGAATTCACCGGCGACTTCACGCCGTATCCCGCGCCGCCGGGTGCGGATCGCCGCACGCTGACGATCGTCGCCGTCGGCAACGATGGCGGCGAGAAGATCCTCGGCCGCCGCAGCCTCATCGAGCCCGCCGCGCTGGCGCGCTGGGCCGGCTTCGATGCGTCGAAAGAGCCGCCGTTCTACCTGCTGCCTGCGTTGTCTGGCATCGATTTGGGCGGTGCCGCCGAACTCGACACGATCTACGCGCCGTACCAGTCGAAGTCGGTCGCGGCCGGCTTCCGCGTGCCCATCCTCTACCTGCGGATGACGAAGGGCGCCGACGCCGACTTCGTGTTCGATCCCGACTGGGATGCCAAGCGCAAGTGCGGCGAGCGCCGGATCGGCGACGACTCGCTCAACACCGTGCTGGCGCACGCGCGCTCGAAGAAGCTGCCGGTGCTGGTCACGCTGAACGGCGGCATCTGGGCCGATGCGTACTGCGACGTCCCCGAGTGGGACATCAACGACAAGCTGGAGCAGGTCGTCACGAACAACCAGTGGAACGACAAGAACGAGGTGATGCCGGACAACTTCCTCAAGAACCTGCCCGGTTCGCAGGAAGCGCCGGAGCTTGCGCGCTCCCTGACCTTCAACATCTACGCCACGGACGTGCGCAAGTACAAGAAGCGCAACCTGCAGCAGGCGGGCGCGCTGCTGGCCGCGTTCGCGCGCACCGACCCGCACCTCTTCGTCGGCGTCAACCTCGACCCCGACACCTACCTCAATCCATTCTTCGCGGAACAGCAGTGGTACGACTACAACCCGGACACCTTGCGACAATTCCGCGCGTGGCTGGCCGGCACCGGTCCCTATGCGGGCAAGGGCGGTCCGGGCATTCCCGACCTGCGTTCGTATCGCCGCGCCAGGCCGCTGTCGCTGGCCGAGGTCAATCGCCTGGCCGGCGCGCAGTGGAAGTCGTGGAATGACGTCGACGCGCCGCGCAAGTTCGTGCGCACGCCCGTCGACGGCGCCGTGCCGTTCTGGAAGGACCCGTGGGTCCGCGAATGGGAAATCTTCCGGCGGCATCTCGTGCACCTGCACTACGACGAGCTGGCGCAATGGCTGGTGGAAGCCGGCATCGATTCGACGCGCATCTGGTCGTCGCAGGGCCTGATGGCGCCGCAACGCGACGCGATGCCCTTTGCCGTGGCGCTGGACAGTCCGCCGCGCAACTACGATTCGGGCGGGATGAGCATTGCCGGCGCCAAGCCCGCGCAAGGCCACCTGGGCGTCATCCTGTACGGCGAGGCCGCGGTCAATGACGTGCCGATGGACGATGGCCGCTCGCTCTTCGCGACGCTCGAGTCCGTCGATCCGCGCTGGGCGGTGGTCGAGTACAACACGGCGGACCTGCGCAACCCGGACGGCATGCCGACCTACGCCGCAGGTTATCGCGGCATGCGCGACCTGTGGAATTTCGGCGCGCGCTTCGTCTCGCCGATGGCGTGGAACGGCAGCAACGGCCTCAACGCGGGCCAGCCCGGCTACAGCAACTTCACCGCGTGGCGCAACACCGCGATGGAGGACGCGTCACGCGACTTCATGCTCGCCCGCGCGGGCCTGCCGCTGGGTGCGCTGCTGTGGACCTTCGGCACGCCGCAGCACGCCGACGGCGACGGCTGGACGGCTGAGGTGGGCCGCATCGAACTCGGCCCCGGCGAACTGCGCCTCCATCCCGATGCCAACCGTCGCGTCACGTTGTTGTCGCCCCCAGGCCTGCCGGAGGCCGCGCGCCATGTCGACGAACTGGTGCTGGGCGTGGATGGCACCGGCCTGCAGCGCGTGCGCATCCAGGCACGGCAGACTGCGCGCGAGGGCTGGATCACGGTGGCCGACGCCAGCGGCACGGGGCTACGCGAAACGGCGGCGGGTGTTGCCGTCAAGCGCAACACCACCGGCCGCGGCGCACCCATTGAGCGGCTGCGCATCGAACTGACCTTCAGGACCACCAACCAGCGCGGCTTGGCGCGCGTTGCCACCATCCCGGCGGCGCGCTAGTCCTGCAACCACGTTCAGCGGTCGTCGGTCTTGTACTCGACGTAGGCCTTGTCGCGCACCTGGCGCAGGAATTCCTGGAACTGCTCGTCGGACTTGCGCTGCCGGATGGCATTGCGCGCGACGTCGCGGCGGCGCGTCTGCGTGATGTCCTCGGTGCGACGCTCGTCGACCATGATGATGTGCCAACCGAACGGCGTACGCACCGGCGGCGACATCTCGCCGATCTTGAGCTTGGCCATCGCGGCCTCGAACTCGGGCACCGTGTCGCCGGGACTGACCCAGCCGAGCTCGCCACCCTTGACCGACGTGCCGTCCTCGGAACCCACCTTGGCCTGGTCGGCGAACTTGGCGCCGGACTCGATGCGGTCGCGGATACGATCGATCTTGGCCTTGGCATCCGACTCGGACGTGACTTCGCTGACGCGCACGAGGATGTGCCGCACCTTGGTCTGTTCGACGACCGTCGGCGCGTTGAGGCTGCGCGAATTGTTGAGCTTGATGACGTGGAACCCGCCGGGGCTGCGCAGCACGGGGGAGACATCGCCGTTCTTCATCGTCTTGACGGCTTCGATGAACACGGCCGGCAACCGCGCCGGCGTGCGCCAGCCGAAATCACCACCCTGCGCAGCGTCACCGGAATCGGAGAATGACGCGGCCACCTGGCTGAACTCGCGGCCGGACTTGACCGCCGCCAATGCTTCCTCCGCACGCCTGCGTCGCGCGTCGATCTGCACCGGCGACGCCTGCTCGGGCACCGTGACCAGGATGTGCGACAGCAGGTACTCGTGCTCGCCGCCCGCCTGCGCCGCGACCGTGGCGAGATAGTTGTCGACCTCGGCCTCGGACACGATGACGCGGGCGTCGACTTCGCGCTCGCGCAGCCGCTGGATCGTGACTTCGCGGCGGATGTCCTCGCGGTACTTGGCGTAGGAAATTTTCTCGCGGTCCAGCGCGCGCCGCAATTCCTCCGGTGTCATCTTGTTCTCCTGCGCGATGCGCAGGATGGTGCGCTCGACCATCTGGTCTTCGACGCGGATACCGTTGTCCTTGGCGAACTGCAGCAGCGCGCGCTCGGTGATCAGGCGTTCGAGTACCTGCGAGTTAAGGGCGTCGGCGTTGGGCGGGCGCACGTTGGACGCCTGCATCTGGGCCAGCAGGATGCGCTTCTGTTCATCGAGCTCGAACTGCGTGAGGGCTTCGTCGTTGACGACCGCCACCACGCGTTCGAGCGGCACCACGCGATTGCCCGACGTTGCTGGCGCCGCAGTGGGCGTGGCTGCGCGAGGCACCGGCATACCGGGGCGCGGGCCGCCGGAAGCGCCGGGCACCATGATGCCGGAACCGGACGGCTGCGCCCACGCGCTGGCGCAGGCGATCGTGAGGGCCGCAGCAAGGGCAAGCGGCGAAGCGGAATGGATGCGTCCCATGGAGTCGGATCCTCGTGCGCGCCCCGGCGACGGGCCGCGCATGTGCGAATTGAACAAATGCAGGCGTGACCTAGAACTCGG
>JANNNM010000108.1:0-1073 GCA_031398535.1 Betaproteobacteria bacterium
CTACGTCGAAGGCGCGGCGCCCACGCAGGCGGAGGTGACCGCACGCGCCGCGACCTACTTCGCGCCCTATCATGCGCAGCTGGTGGCGGAGATCGAACGCGTTCGCGCGCGCCACGGCCGTGCGGGGGTGCTCGACGGCCATTCGATCCGTGCCGAGGTGCCGCGCTTCTTCCCGGGGCGTCTGCCCGACCTCAATCTCGGCACCGCCGATGGCGCAAGCTGCGCAGCCGAGCTTCAGGCCGCCGCGACCAGCGCGCTGGCTGCGGCCAACCGTTTCACGCACGTGGTGAATGGCCGGTTCAAGGGCGGCTACGTCACGCGCCAGTACGGCAGGCCCGCGCATGGCGTGCACCTGCTGCAGCTCGAGATGGCGGAGGATTGCTACATGGACGAGGCGCCGCCGTATCGCTTCGATGCGGCGCGTGCGCAACCGCTGGTCGACGTGCTGAAGCAGCTGGTGCAGCCGCTGCAAGCGTGGCGGCCCCCGCGATGATCCGCATCTACATCGCGCACCAGCGCTTCGATGCATGGCTCGTGGCCGACCGCCTCAACCAGGCCGGCATCCGCGCGCACATCTTCAACCAGCATGCGGCAAGCATCGTCGGCGACGTGCCGGCCGATACTGCGCAGCCGCAGGTGTGGATCGAACGCGAATGCGACCGCGAGCGTGCGGCCATCGTGCTGAAGGACATCGAACTGGCGGCGGAACGCAAGGGCAGCCTGTGGTGCGCGACGTGCAACGAAGAGTCGCCCGCCAACTTCGACCTGTGCTGGAACTGCGGCGGCACGCTGTAGGCGCGCCCCAACGCGCTACTCGCGCGGATCGTTCAGCAGTTCGCGCGCGCGTTCCACACCGGCATTGACGGCCGCGCCGTCGACCGCACCGGTGGTGTCGCGCACCGGCCGACCGCGCCGCCGCGACACCGACCACCAGCCGACGGCCCCGCCGGCCAGCAGCAGGAAGGGGCCGAACCACAGCAGCCACGTGGTGCCCTTGACCGGTGGCTTGTACAACACGAAGTCGCCGTAGCGCGCGACCAGGAAATCCTTGATCTGCGCGTCGCTCTTGCCGG
>JANNNM010000159.1:0-2505 GCA_031398535.1 Betaproteobacteria bacterium
GGCCAGATGCGCAGCAGCGCGCTCCACCGCTGCGGCCATGGTTGCGCCTGGCCCGGCGGTGCCAGGTGCGGCCGCAACCGGCACGTGATCGCCACCACTGCGACATAGCCCAGCATGGCCAGGATGCCCGGCAGCATGGCCGCGGCGAACAGCTTGGCGCTGTTCTGTTCGGTCAGGATGGCATAGACCACGAGCGGCACCGACGGCGGGATCAGGATGCCCAGCGTGCCGCCCGAGGCCAGTGTGGCGGTGGAAAGGCGCCCGTGGTAGCCATGCGCCTTCATCTCCGGATACGCCACCTGCGTGATCGTGGCGGAGGTGGCCACCGACGACCCGCACACCGCGCCGAATGCGCCCGCCGACAGGATCGACGCCATCGCAAGGCCGCCGCGGATGTGGCCGACGAATGCTGCCGCGGCGCGGAACAGCGCGCGGGAGAGGCCACCCTGCGTGGCGAACTGGCCCATCAGCAGGAACAGCGGGATCACCGAGAGGTCGTACACCGTCAGGCGCGCGACGGCGCTGCCCTTCAGCTGGTTGAGCAGCGCCGTGTCATTGGTCAGCGCCCAGTAGCCCAGCGCGCCGGGAATGAACATGGCGGCGGCGATCGGCACGCGCACGGCCATCATCACCAGCATGCCCGCGAACATGGCGAGGCCCACCAGTGTCGGCGTCACAGGGCGTCATCCGTGGCGGGCGCGCCGGTCAATGCATCGAGCGGCAGTCCGCGCAGGTGCAGGCTGGCCTGCATCAACGCGATCAGCGCGGCCAGGCCCAACCCGGGCGCCAGCGACGCGTACACCCACCACATCGGCAGCGAGCGGATCATCGACGTCTCGCCGGCGGCATGCACGGCGACCGCGCCCATGCCGGTGCGCCACGCCAGCAACGCCAGCATCACCGCCATCAGCAGCGCGCCGATGCCGTCGAGCACCTGCCGCCGCGATGGTCGCAGCTTCTGCGTGAAGAAGTCGACGATGATGTTGGCACCCTGCAACTGGCACCACGGCACGCACAGCGAGATGGAAAAGGCGATGGCGAACTGGGTGAGTTCCACGTCGCCCTGGATCGGTTGCCCCATCATCGCGCGCAGCGCAACGCTCGACATCGTCGTGATCGCGGCCGCCAACGCGGCAGTCGCTCCCAGCAACGCGAAGATGGTGGCGAGGCGGCGCAACAGCGTCGCGAACCCGCCGCGACGCGGATGCGCCATGATCACTTCCTGTACTTGACGAGCAGGTCGCGCGCCTCGGCCAGCATCGCCTTGCCGTTGTTGCCGCGCTTGTCCATGTCGGCGACCCAGTCGTCGTACAGCGGGGCCGAGGCCTTCACCCAGTTGTCGAGTTCGCTGCCAGGCACGATGTAGAAGTTGTTGCCCCGATCCTGCGCCGCCTTGCGACCGGCCGCCTGGCTGCCGTCCCACGTCTTGCCGATCTGCTGCGACAGCGCCGCCCCCGAGTTGTTGTCGATCACCTTCTTCAGGTCGGCGGGCAGTGCGTCGTACTTGGCCTGGTACATCGCGAACACGAACACCGCGCTGTAGAGCGCGGGCCGCGACGGGTCGGTCTCGCTGTGGAACTTCACCATTTCCTGCAGCTTCAGCGACGGCATCACTTCCCACGGCAGCAGGAAGCCGTCGATCGTCCCCTTGCTGACGGCATCCGGAATGGCGGGCAGCGGCATGCCGACCGGCGTGGCGCCCAGCGCGGCCAGCAGCTTGTTGGTCTGGCGCGTCGGCGCGCGCATCTTCAGGCCCTTGAAATCGGCCAGCACCTTGATCGGGTGCACGTTGTTGTGCACGTAGCCTTCGTCATGGACCCACGTGGCCAGCAGCTTCGTGCCCGGGAACTCCTTCAGCGAATGCTTGTTGATGAAGTCCCAGCTGGCACGCGCGCCGACCTCCGCCGCGTTGGTCATGAACGGCAGCTCGAAGACCTCGGTGGTGGGGAAGCGGCCGGCCGTGTAGCCGGGCAGCGTGATCACGATATCGTCCACGCCGTCCTTCACGCGGTCGACAAGCTGCGGCGGCGTGCCGCCGGCGCTCATCGCCGGCAGGATCTGGCACTTCATCCGGTTGTTCGATTCCGCGGCGATCTTGTTGCACCAGGGGACGATGACGTTCACCGACGCCATGGCCTGCGGATTCCAGATGTGGTGGAACTTGAGCGTCACGTCCTGTGCGACAGCCGGTGCCGCAGCCACTGCGGTGGCAATGACGAAAAGCGAACGGGAAATGCGGTTCATCGTGGGGTCTCCTTGGGGTTTGCGGCGGCGCGGCTTCCGTTGTTCAGTTCCAGACTTCAGCGGCCGTTTCGACCACCAGCCGAAGCTTCGCGCGTTGTGCTTCGATTGCGATGTTGTTGCCATGCACGGTGCTTGAAAATCCGCATTGCGGGCTCAGCGCCAGCTGGTCGAGCGGCGCGTATTGCGCGGCCTCGTCGATCCGGCGCTTCAGCGTGTCCTTGCTCTCCAGCTCGCCGAACTTCGTCGTGACGAGGCCCAGCA
>JANNNM010000219.1:0-4990 GCA_031398535.1 Betaproteobacteria bacterium
GGCTTGGCGCCGAACTGGATGGTGAGGTTGGAAGCTACGAGCATGAGGGACTTATCAGCGAAGGTGAATGCCGTGCCGCAACACGGATGGCCGGCCGTCGCGGCCGGTGTCGAGGCAATGCAGGGGGAAAACCCGCTATTCTGCTAGAATCAACGACTTATCTCAAGTTTTTCGCGTGCGTGGCCTATGTGGCCCCGTATCGCCGGACCCCTGATGCCCCGCTACGACCTGCATTCGCATTCGACGCACTCCGACGGCCTGCTGGCCCCCAGGGCCGTGGTCGAACGCGCGGTCGCCCGCGGCGTCGATTTCCTCGCACTGACCGACCACGACGACACCAGCGGCCTGCCGGAAGCCATCGCCGCGGCCGCGGGCACGGGCATGACACTGGTGCCGGGTGCTGAACTTTCCGTGAGCTGGGAAAGCCACACCGTGCATGTGATCGCGCTGCAGATCGATCCGTCGAACGCGGTGCTCGAGGCGGGTCTCGCCACCATCCGCAGCGGCCGCGACTCGCGCGCGAAATTGATGGCGGAGTCGCTCGCTGCGGCCGGCATCAAGGGCGCGTACGAAGGTGCGCGACGCTATGTGACCAGCGAACGCCTCATCTCGCGCACGCACTTTGCGCGCTTCCTCGTCGAGTCCGGCCATGTGCGCGAGACCAAGGACGCGTTCAAGCGCTACCTGACGCCGGGCAAGCCCGGCTACGTGAAGCACGAGTGGGCATCGCTGCCGGATGCGGTTAGCTGGATTCATGCGGCCGGCGGCCAGGCCGTCGTCGCGCATCCGGGCCGCTACAAGGTGTCGCCCACCGGCATGCGGCGCCTGCTCGGCGAATTCGTCGATGCCGGCGGCGATGGCGTCGAAGTGCTCTCGTCGTCGCACACGGCGGCGCAATACGCCGAATATGCCGCGTACGCGCGCACGTTCGGGCTGCTCGCCTCCTGCGGCAGCGACTATCACGGTCCCGGCGAAAGCTGGCTCGACCTGGGCGACCTGCCGACCATGCCGGCCGGCGTCACGCCGGTGTGGACGCGCTGGTAGTGCCGGAACGCCGTACCGTCTTCTTTCTCTCCGACCGCACCGGCATCACGGCGGAGATGCTGGGCAACAGCCTGCTGACCCAGTTCGACGACATCCGCTTTCATCGCGTCACGATTCCCTTCGTCGACTCGCCGGAGAAAGTGGCCGACGCCGTCAGGCAGGTGAACGAATCGGCGGACCGCGAAGGCCAGCGCCCGATCGTGATCAGCTCGGTCGTCGACGAGGCGATGAGCGAGATCATCCGCCGCGACGCGCGCGCGCTGACGCTCGATCTCTTCGGCGTGTTCATCCAGCCGCTCGAAGCCGAGCTTGGCACCAAGAGCTCGCATGCGGCCGGCAAGTCGCACGGCATCGCCGACAGCCACGAGTACTTCGCGCGGATGGAAGCCATCAACTTCACGCAGGCGCACGATGACGGCGTCAGCACGCGCGACCTCGGCAAGGCACAGGTGATCCTGGTGGGGGTGTCGCGTTGCGGCAAGACGCCGACGTCGCTGTACCTGGCGCTGCAGTTCGGCATCCGCGCCGCCAATTTCCCGCTGACGCCAGATGACTTTTCCAACCACAAGCTGCCGGCTTCCGTGTTGCCTCATCGCGGCAAGCTCTTCGGCCTGACGATCGCGCCGGAGCGGCTGCGCCAGATCCGCGAGGAGCGTCGCCCCGACAGCACGTATGCGTCGCTCGACAATTGCCGCTACGAAGTGCGCGAAGCCGAGGCCATGATGGTGCGCGAGCGTATCCCGATGCTCAACACCACGACCAAGTCGATCGAGGAAATCGCGACGACCATCCTGCACCAGGCCAAGGTCGAGCGGCACATCTACTGAGCGCGAGTTACAGGCCGTAGAAACGCCGCGCGGTACCCCCCATCAACGCCTTGCGATCCGCGACCGGCCAGGCGGCGGTCATGGCCACGGTGGCGGCGTACCAGCTCTGGTAGGTGCCGCCGAGATTCAACACCGGCCAATCGCTGCCCCACATGAGGCGCTGCGCTCCGAAGCATTCGGCCAGATGATCCACGTAGCGCCGCAGCTGGTCGATCGTCCATCCGGCGCCCGCCTCGGTCACGAGTCCCGACACCTTGCACCGCACGCGTGGAAACGCGGCAGCCTCGCGCATCAGGCTCGCCCAGGGCTCCCACATCCTGTGCGCGATGTCGGGCTTGGCCGCATGATCGATCACGACTGCAAGATGCGGATGGCGTTCGAGCATCTGCAGCAGCACCGGCAACTGCGCGGGCCGGATCAGCGCATCGAAACGCAGGCCCAGCCGCGGCAGCGCGTCCAGCGTCCGCCCGACATCCTCGCGCAGCAGCCATGCCGGATCGGGCTCGTCCTGCAGCATCGGCCGCACGGCCTTCAGCAGCGCGCTCCGCGTCATCCGCCGCAACAATGGAATGGCGTCGGGTGCGGCAAGATCGGCCCAGCCCACGACGCCCTTGACCATGCCGTCGCTGGCCGCTGCGATGTCGAGCAGGTAACTCGTTTCAGCCACGGTGGGCGCCGCCTGGACCAGGACCGCCGCCGTCACGCCGGCCTGCTCGTGCAACGGCGCGATGTCGACGAGCTTGAAGTCGCGGTGCAATGCCGGCAACGCCGGCGTGATCCACCCGTAGTCGCCGCGCGCCAGCGACCATACATGCAGGTGCGCGTCGATGTACCCGGTCATGACGCGTCACCCGGCAGCGGCGCGGCGGCATCGACCAGACCCCGCGCACGCAGCGCGTGCCAGAACGCGGCTGGAATGGGCCACCGGCGCCATGCCGCGATGGCAGCGACTTCCTCGGCGGTCCGGGCGCCTGTCAGCACGACAGCAATCGCGGGGTGCGCAACGATGAATTGCAACGCGGCAGCGGGCAACGGCACCGCGTGTTCTGCACACAGCGCTTCGATGGCCGCGACACGGGCCACCATCGCCGGCGTGGCCCGCACGTAGTCGAACGCGGGCGCGCTGCCGTCGCGTGGCCGCGTGCCGGTGACGAGGATGCCGGAGTTGAAGGGTCCGCCCAGGATCACGGTAACCCCGCGCCGCGCGCACTCGGGCAGCAGGTCCGGCAATGCGGACTGGTCGGCCAGCGTGTAGCGGCCCGCCAGCAACAGCACGTCGATGTCGGTTTCGCGCAGTGTGGCCAACGCGATGTCGACGCCATTGACGCCGATGCCATGGCCGCCGATGGTTCCGGCCGACTTCAACGCCGCGAGCGTGGCGCAACCCGTACCGAGATAGGCTCCGAAATGCGCCGCGAAGGCCGCGCCGTGCGTCGCATGGTCGAGGTCATGGACCAGGGCAATGTCGATGTCGTCGATGCCGAGCCGCCGGCGGCTGTCGGCCAGCGAACGCTCGAACCCGGCACCGCTGTAGTCATAGCGCGTGGCAAGTGGCGGCACGTCGATGTAACCGTGCTGGTCGGCGGGAACATCGGAAGATGATTCGAGAAGCCGTCCCACCTTGGTCGACAGCATGTATTCGTGGCGCGGCACCGCGCGGAGCGCATGACCGAAGCGCGTCTCCGACAAACCCTGGCCGTAGTGGGGCGCGGTATCGAAGTAACGGACGCCGCAGGCCAGCGCCTGGCCGAGCGTGGCCGCCGCCATCGCGTCCGTGACCGGGCGAAACAGGTTGCCGAGTGGTGCGCCGCCCAGCCCGAACGGCTGCGACGATAGGTGACCCGACCGTGCGGCGTCGAGACTCATGGGGCGCACAGCGCCACGCCCCGGCGCATGCACCGGCCGGTTGAAGTGAAGGATGGCATCGTGGATCGTGGTCCTGGTGGCGACTGCTAAACTCGTGCGGATGCTACAAGACTCGCGGCGCCATGCGCAACGCGATTCGCTGCTTCATCCCTTCCCACTCCCGACAACCTGATCATGCCCTCCTTCCAAGCCGTCCAAGGTCTCTGGTGCGCCACGCTCACGCCGCTCGATCGCTATGGTCGCGTCGACCATCCGCGCATGGTGGCCCACGTCCAGCACCTGTTCACGCAGGGCGTGGCCGGTATCGCTCCCTTCGGCACCACCGGCGAAGGCCAGTCGTTTGCCATGGACGAACGCCGCGACGGCGTGGAAGCGCTGCTGCAGGCGGGCGTACCCGCAGCACGCATCGTCGCGGCCACCGGCTGCACGGCGCTGCCCGAAACGGTGGCGCTGACGCGGCATGCGGTGGAGGCAGGGTGTCCGGCGGTTCTGGTGTTGCCGCCCTTCTTCTGGAAGGAACCGAGCGACGAGGGCCTCTTCGACTGGTACGCACAACTGATCGAACGCACCGCGGATCCCCGCCTCAGGATCCTGCTCTATCACCTGCCGCAGGTCTCCGCCGTGCCGCTGTCGGTCAACCTGATCGAACGCCTGGCCACCACGTTCCCCGATACCGTCGTCGGGATCAAGGACAGCGAAGGCAACTGGGCGCATACGTCGGCGATCCTTGAACGCTGTCCGCAACTGGCCGTGATGGTGGGCCACGAACCGCACCTGCCGCGACTCATGCGCGCGGGCGGCGTGGGCACGATCTGCGGTGTGTCCAACCTGCGCGCCGACCTGGTGGCGGACCTGCTGTTGCCCGAGGTGACACCGGAAGCCGAGGAACGCATCGCCGCGTTCATCCGCGTCGCGTTCTCGCAGCCGTTGATGGCGGGTTTCAAGAGCATGCTGGCCGACCAGCTGGAGGACGATGGCTGGCGCGCGGTGCGACCGCCCCTGGTGGCATTGGACGAGGCGCAGCGGCAGGCGCTGCGTGCCACGCTGAAGGACGCGAAACTGCACGCGACGGGCGCCGCCGTCGCGCGCTAGCGGGCCACGCGCCATTGGCCATGACGCGGCGACCGGCATGATCGTCGTCTTCGGTTCGATCAACCTCGACCTTGTGGCTCGCGTGGCGCGGTTGCCGCGGCCCGGTGAAACCTTGAGCGGCAAAAGCCTTGCCGCGCTGCCTGGCGGCAAGGGCGCCAACC
>JANNNM010000233.1:0-1741 GCA_031398535.1 Betaproteobacteria bacterium
GTGGCAGAATTCGTCCCTTGCCCCGATGCTTGCCGGGGTGGCCGTGGGTCTTTCGCCCTGGTTGCCCCGCGAATGGTCGGAACGGCTTGATTTTTCCCGCGACGGCCGCCACATGCCTGTCTCGCCCGCGGACCGGAAGGCCTAGCACTCCATGTGTGGAATCGTCGGCGTCGTTGCACATACGCCCGTCAACCAGCTCCTCTACGACGGGCTGCTGCTGCTGCAGCATCGCGGCCAGGATGCCGCCGGGATCGTCACCAGCGAAGGTCCCATCTTCCACATGTACAAGGGGCCGGGGCTGGTGCAGAGCGTGGTCCGCCCGCGGAACATGCGCGACCTCATGGGTTCCGCCGGCATCGGCCACTGCCGCTATCCGACGGCAGGGTCGGCGTTCTCCGACCTCGAGTCGCAGCCGTTCTACGTGAATTCGCCGTTCGGCGTCACGCTGGGGCACAACGGCAACCTCACGAACAGTGAAGCGCTGAAGCGCGAGCTGTGGGAACTCGATTTCCGCCACGTCAACACCAATTCCGACAGCGAAGTGCTGCTGAACGTGCTGGCGCTGGAGCTGGAGCGCGCCGCGCAGCATCATCGCCTCGACGCCGACGCGATCTTCCGCGCTGTCGCCGGCGTACACAAGCGCTGCCAGGGCGCCTATGCCGTGGTAGCGATGATCGCCGGCTACGGCATGCTGGCGTTCCGCGATCCCTTCGGCATCCGCCCGCTCATCATCGGCAAGAACGAGCAGATGGGTGGCACGGAGTACGTCGTGGCCTCCGAGTCCGTGGCCATCGAGCCGCTGGGCTTCAAGGTGCTGCGCGACGTGGCCCCGGGTGAAGCCGTGTTCGTCGACAACACCGGTGCGTTCCATTCGCGGCAATGCGCGGAGAACCCGTCGCTCAATCCGTGCATCTTCGAGTTCGTGTATCTCGCCCGCCCTGATTCCGTGATCGACGGCACGTCGGTGTACGAGACGCGGTTGAACATGGGCGGCGCGCTCGCGGAAAAGATCCGCCGGATGCCGGAAGCCCAGGACATCGACGTCGTCATTCCCATTCCCGATTCCAGCAGGCCCTCCGCGCTGGAGCTGGCCAATCGCCTCGGGCTCAAGTACCGCGAAGGCTTCGTCAAGAACCGCTACATCGGCCGCACGTTCATCATGCCGGGGCAGGCGATGCGCAAGAAGAGCGTGCGCCAGAAGCTGAACCCCGTCGGCATCGAGTTCAAGGACAAGGTGGTGCTGCTGGTCGACGACTCGATCGTGCGCGGCACGACGTCGCGCGAGATCGTGATGATGGCGCGCGATGCGGGCGCAAAGAAGGTCTACTTCGCGTCGGCCAGCCCGCCGGTGCGCTTTCCCAACGTGTACGGCATCGACATGCCGAACCAGGAAGAGCTGGTGGCCACGGGCCGCACGGAAGCGGAAGTGGCGCGCGAGATCGGCGCGGACCTGCTGATCTACCAGGACCTCGAGGCGCTGAAGGATGCGGTGCGCCTGGCCAATCCTTCATTGAAGAACTTCGAGGCGTCGTGCTTCGACGGCCACTACATCACCGGCGACATCACGGCGGACTACCTGTCGCACCTTGCCGTCGAGCGCATCGAGGCTCGCGGGCAGTCGGAGGCCGACCTGCTCGAGGAAGAAAAGCAGACGGTATAGCTATTTGACACCGTCCACCGGTGTCGCGTAGCATTTCATCTGCGCCGATTTGAAGCTTCAGCTTGCGGGCGCGTAATAAAT
>JANNNM010000023.1:0-3445 GCA_031398535.1 Betaproteobacteria bacterium
ACGCCCATCCGGCAGGTGCTGATCGAGGCGCGGATCGTCATCGCCGGCGACAAGTTCAGCCAGCAACTAGGCGTGCGCTTCGGCCAGCAGACCGGATTCACGCTGAACAACAAGTACGCGGCGGGCTCCAGCGGTTCGCTCAGCACGACGCCGGTCGTGCGGACGGAAGGCGACCGGCTGATCCGCGAGACGCGAACGCAGACGCCGTTCGAACTGGCGTCCGGTCTTGCCTCCGCCGGCTACTCCGACTCGCCGCAGTTGAACGTGAACCTGCCGGTGCCGAACGCGGCCGGCCAGCTTGCGCTCACGCTGATCAACCTCGGCAGCGGCAACCTGATCAACCTCGAACTGTCGGCCCTTGAAGCCGATGCGCGCGGCAAGGTCGTGTCGAGCCCGCGGGTCGTCACCGGCGACAACCAGAAGGCAGCGATCGAGCAGGGCACGGAAATTCCGTACGTCACGCCGGGTAGCGCCAACCAGCCGGCAACGGTAGCGTTCAAGAAGGCCGTGTTGCGCCTTGATGTCACGCCGCAGATCACCGCGGATGGCCGCATCATCATGGTGGTCGAAGTCCGCAAGGATTCCGTGGGCCAATACGTGAATCTCGGTGGCGGATTCCAGGTGCCGTCGATCGACACGAAGAATGTCGTGACACAGATCTCGGTCAACAACGGCGACACGGCGGTCATCGGCGGCATCTACGAGGAGCAGATCCGCAACGATGTGACGCAGGTCCCGTGGCTCGGCAACATCCCGATCCTGGGGTACCTCTTCAAGCAGACGGGTACCACCAGCGACAAGGCGGAACTCCTGATCTTCCTCACGCCGCGCATCGTCCGGGATACGGTAACCTCGGTGCGGTGAGCGATACGACAGGCGATCCGGCCAGCAATCCTTCCCCCATTGCCCCGGTGCCTTTGCACCGGGGCAATTTGTTTCTGGTCGGCCTGCCGGGCGCCGGCAAGTCGACGCTGGGCCGGCAACTGGCGCGACGCCTGCACAAGCGCTTCGTCGATGCCGATGCCGAACTGGAGCACCGCCTCGGCGTTTCCATCCCGACGATCTTCGAGATCGAAGGCGAAGCGGGCTTCCGCGACCGCGAGGAAATGACGATGGCCGAGTTGACCCGGCTGCATGACATCGTCCTGTCCACCGGCGGCGGCGCGGTGCTGCGCCCCGCCAATCGCGTCCGGCTGAAGGACAACGGCACCGTGTTGTACCTGCACGCCGAACCGGTCACGCTGTGGGAGCGGGTGCGGCACAGCCGCAACCGGCCGCTGCTGCAGACGGGTGACCCCATGCTGCGACTGACCGAGCTCTACCACCAGCGCGATGCGTTCTACCGCGAGGTCGCCGACCATGTCGTCGAGTCCGAGCGCGCGGAAGTCATGCGGCTGGTGCGGCTCTTCGAATTCCTGGATCCCGAGGCATGACGGACAACACGATCACCACCCTCCAGGTTGCGCTGGGCGAGCGCAGCTACCCGATCCACATCGGCCGCGGGGTGCTCGAACGCGCCGGAGCGTTGCTGCAGGCGCAATCGATGCGCCGCGTGATCGTCGTCACCAACCCGACCGTGGCTGCCCTCTGGCTGGCACCGCTGCTGCAGAGCCTGGCGGCGGCAGGCATTGCGGCCGCTACCATCACGATTCCCGACGGCGAGGC
Source organism: Betaproteobacteria bacterium (assembly GCA_031398535.1). Classification (GTDB taxonomy): domain Bacteria; phylum Pseudomonadota; class Gammaproteobacteria; order Burkholderiales; family Casimicrobiaceae; genus VBCG01. The sequence goes on from JANNNM010000023.1 coordinate 1,666, forward strand.
GCACAAGGGTCAGCGCACGCTTGACGACGTGCTGACCCGGCTGCTCGAAATGCGCGCCGAGCGCAGCACGGCATTGGTCGCGCTGGGCGGCGGTGTGGTCGGCGATGTCACGGGCTTTGCCGCTGCGATCTACCAGCGCGGCATGCCCTTCGTGCAGATCCCGACGACGTTGCTGGCGCAGGTCGATTCCTCCGTCGGCGGCAAGACCGGCATCAATCATCCGCTGGGCAAGAACATGATCGGTGCGTTCCACCAGCCGCGGATGGTGCTGATCGACACCGCCTGCCTCGCGACGCTGCCGCCGCGCGAACTGGCGGCCGGCATGGCCGAGGTCGTCAAGCATGGCGCGATCCGCGATGCGACGTTCTTCGCCTGGCTCGAGCGCAACGTTGCGCAGCTGGCGGCGTCGGATCCGGACGCGCTGCGTCACGCCATCCACACCAGCTGCGTGATCAAGGCGGCGGTCGTGGCGATGGACGAGCGTGAAGGCGGCGTGCGCGCGGTGCTCAACTTCGGCCATACCTTCGGCCACGCGATTGAAGCGCACGCCGGATACGGCGTGTGGCTGCACGGTGAAGCGGTCGGGGCGGGCATGGTGCTGGCAGCACGATTGTCGGCGCGGGTGCGCGGGCTGCCTGCCGGCGATGTCGAGCGGCTGGTGATGCTGTTGCGGCAACTCGACGTGCCGACGGCGGCGCCCTCGCTGCCGTTGGCGCGCTGGCGCGACCTGATGGGCCGCGACAAGAAGGTGGCGGCGGGCCGGATTCGTTTCGTGTTGCTCGATGCGCTCGGCGAGGCGGTCGTCACCGACGCCGTGCCGGACGCCGACCTCGCCGCCATCCTGCCGACCTAGCCTCCATCCCGATTCCGGTGGCCGGGCGATCGGGCCCCGACAATCCGCGCTTCACAAAAACCAACGGCCGCGCAAGCGGCCGTTGGCGTCAAGCGTTGACGAATCCTACTGGCAGGTGATGCCCACGATCTGCACCAGCTGCGGTGAGCCCGAATCGCGCACTGCGATGTTCGTCAGTCTGGCGCCGCCCGTCGTCGTGTCCTGCAGGCCGGTGACCGTGAAGCCGCCACCGCTGTTGGCAATGGCCGTGGGCGAGATGAGCCCGCTAGCCGGCGGTACCGCCGAGAAGGACACCGCGTAAGGCGCGGTGCCGCCGGTGACGGAGAAGTTGAAGATCTGGTTCACGCATGACGTCGTGGCAGTGCCTGCGGCGCCCGGCGTGATGTTGAGCGGCGGGACGACGACCGGCGGGATCACCGGCGCCGTGCAGGTGATGACGGCAGAGACGGTCTTCTGCGGCACCGTCGAGTCGCCGATGACGATCGTGGTCGTGCCCGTGATGGGCTCGGGCGAACCGAAGCTGACGGTGACCGTGCCGCCCTCGGCTGGAATGACGCTGGGCGTCAGCGTGGGCGGTGCCGCTCCCGCAAACCCGGCGAGGTACGCGTTGTACGGAGGCGTGCCGCCGGTGGGCAGGAAGGTGAAGGTCTTGCCGCTGCAGCTGGTGGCGGCCACGGCGCCCGGGGCGATGGAAAGCGCAGGCGCCGACGGAGGCGCCGCGGAGCCGGGGGTATTGATGAGCGATGCGGTGGTCTGCTTGCCTGCGGAATCGACGATCGTGAACTGCAAAGGATTGACGCAGGCCCCGTTGGTGATCGCTTCGAAGAAGCCGCCGCTCTTGGCGACGAAATTGTTGACCAGCGTGACACTCGCCGGGAACGTCGACGAGATCGAATACGGCGGCGTGCCGCCATAGATGTAGTAGTC
>JANNNM010000256.1:0-3360 GCA_031398535.1 Betaproteobacteria bacterium
TTCGGCGGCCTCGGCCATGTTGTTGGCGGAGATGATCGGCAGGCCGGACTCGGCCAGGATCTTGCGGCCCAGTTCCTCGTTGGTGCCCTTCATGCGCACCACCAGCGGCACCTTCAGCGAGACGGCCTTCGAGGCGGCCACGACGCCTTCGGCGATGGTGTCGCACTTCATGATGCCGCCAAAGATGTTGACCAGGATGGCCTTCAGGTGGGGATTGGTCAGCATGATCTTGAAGGCTTCGGTCACCTTCTCGGCCGTGGCGCCGCCGCCGACGTCGAGGAAGTTGGCGGGTTCGCCGCCATAGAGCTTGATGGTGTCCATCGTGGCCATGGCGAGACCCGCGCCGTTGACGAGGCAGCCGATGTTGCCATCGAGCGAGATGTACGACAGGTCGAACTTGGACGCCGCGATCTCCGCCGGATCCTCCTCATCGAGGTCGCGCATCTCGACGATCTCGGGGTGGCGGAACAGCGCATTGCTGTCGAAGTTGAGCTTGGCATCGAGCGCGATGACGCTGCCGTTGCCGGTGACCACCAGCGGATTGATCTCCGCCAGCGACACATCGGTTTCGACGAAGGCCTTGTAGAGGCCCTGCAGCATCACGCGGGCCTGCGCCACGCTGCCTTCCGGCACGCCGATCTTGCGGGACATGGTGTCGGCTTCGGCGTCGGTCAGGCCATGGGCCGGGTCGATGAACACGCGATGGATCTTTTCCGGCGTGGTGGCGGCCACATGCTCGATGTCCATGCCGCCTTCGGAGCTGCCCATCAATGCGACGCGCTGGGTGCCGCGGTCGACGATCATCGCGACGTAGAGCTCCTGCTTGATGTCGGCACCCTCCTCGATCAGCAGGCGGCGCACCTTCTGGCCGGCAGCGCCGGTCTGGTGCGTGACGAGCTGCATGCCGAGGATCTCCGTGGCGCGCTGCTGCACTTCGTCGAGCGACTTGGCCACCTTGACACCACCACCCTTGCCGCGGCCGCCGGCGTGGATCTGGGCCTTGACCACCCATACGGGACCGCCGAGCGATCGCGCCGCGCGCATCGCCTCGTCGACGCTGAAGGCCGGGATGCTGCGGGGGACGGTCATGCCGTACTTCCGGAATATTTCCTTGCCCTGGTATTCGTGGATCTTCACGGTGCGATTCCTTCAGGTAGACGTTGCTTCCGCAGGTGCGCTGCGAAACCACTTCGGATAGTGCTGCCGCACATTCTCGGTGGTCGTCGCCAGCGCATGGCAATGGTCGAGCTGGTGCGGTTTGGTCATGCCGTCGTCCTCGCGGATGAGACTGGCAACCGTCTGCACGGCGGCCGTGGGCAGGTAGGCCAGCATCTCGGTCAGATGCGTGCAGCCGGTGATGCCGCCCATGGTCGCGTGCAGGTGCTTGCGAAAGCCCAGCAGCAGATTGGCGCCGACGAGCTTCGTGTACTCGGGGCCGATCGTGTTGCACACGCCGGGGTACGGCATGCTGTCGGTGACGGCTTCGATCTCGCGGATGAAGAAACTCTGGTCAATGGTGACGCGCACGCGCATGTCGTGCACGGGAACGCCCGCCTCGCGGGTGCCGGTGAGCAACTGGTAGCGATGATCCTTCACGTCGACCATGCGGGCTTCGATGTCGAGCAGGCCGTCGGCGCGCCGGAAACCCTCGTAGGTGACGGTGCGCTGGTGCAGCCGCTCGCGCGGCACGGTGGAAGACGACAGGGGCATGGGCGACGCGAGAACGCGGGGAGGTGATCGGCGGGCCGTCCGCGGATGCGTCGCAGGCCCGGGCTAAAATGATGCCAACCAAAAGATTTTACGCTGCGGCGCTCCCACGCGGCAACCGGAGGCAACACCATGGCATTTGTGCTGGCACTGGACCAGGGCACGACCAGTTCGCGTGCCATCGTGTTCGACCATGCGGGGACGATTCGGGCCTCGGCGCAGCAGGAGTTTCCGCAGCTCTTTCCGCAGCCGGGGTGGGTGGAGCATGACGCCACCGCCATCTGGGCCACGCAATCCGGCGTGCTGCACGAAGCCCTGGCCAAAGCCGGCATCGGCGCACGCGACCTGGCGGCGATCGGCATCACCAACCAGCGCGAAACCACGGTGGTGTGGGAGCGCGCGACGGGCCGGCCCATTGCCAATGCGATCGTCTGGCAGGACCGGCGCACGGCACCGCTGTGCGACGCGTTGCGCGCGGCCGGACACGCGCCCTTGTTCGCCGAGCGCACGGGGCTGGTGCTTGATGCGTACTTCTCCGGCACCAAGTTGAAGTGGATCCTGGACAACGTTTCCGGCGCGCGGGCGCGGGCGCAACGCGGTGAACTGGCCTTCGGTACGATCGATACATGGCTCATCTGGCAGCTGACCGAGGGCCGCGTCCATTGCACCGATGCGTCGAACGCCAGCCGCACGCTGCTTTTCAATATCAGGACCGGCGCATGGGACCCGGAGCTGTTGCGGCTGCTGGACATTCCGCCGGAAGTGCTGCCGCAGGTGGTCGCGTCCACCGGCATCTGCGCCGAGGCGTCGATCGATGGCATCGGCGTCCCCATTGCCGGCATCGCAGGCGACCAGCAGGCGGCGCTGTTCGGGCAGGGCTGTGTTGCGCCCGGTCTCGCCAAGAACACGTATGGCACCGGATGTTTCCTGCTGCTGAATACAGGGGGTGTGCCCGTCGCGTCGCGCAACAACCTGCTGACGACGGTCGCGTGGCAACGCGATGGTCGCCTCACGTACGCGCTGGAAGGCAGCGTGTTCATCGGCGGCGCGGTCGTGCAATGGCTGCGCGACGGGCTCGAGATCATCCGCCATGCGTCGGAGATCGAGGCCTTGGCGGCCAGCGTGCCGGACAACGGCGGCGTCTATGTGGTGCCGGCCTTCGCGGGACTGGGCGCGCCGCACTGGGATCCGTATGCACGCGGCGCGATGTTCGGGCTGACGCGCGGCACCACGCGCGGCCACATCGCGCGCGCATCGCTCGAGTCGATCGCGTATCAGAGCGCCGATGTACTGCAGGCCATGGAGAAGGATGCCGGCATTGCGTTGACCGAGCTGCGCGTGGATGGCGGCGCCGCCGCCAACAACCTGCTGATGCAGTTCCAGGCCGACCTGCTGGGCGTGCCGGTCGTGCGTCCGCGCGTGCTCGAGACGACGGCATTGGGCGCGGCGTACCTCGCGGGACTCGCCACCGGCTTCTGGTCCGGTACCGATGACATCCTGGCCAACCGGCAGATCGATCGCGTGTTCGAACCTGCGATGTCCCGCGCGCGCGCGGCCGAATTGACCCGCGGCTGGCAGACCGCGATCAACCGCGTGCGCATGGCGTGAGCAAATAAAGGGGTCAGGGTCAGAAATAAAGGGGTCAGGGTCAAA
>JANNNM010000275.1:0-3341 GCA_031398535.1 Betaproteobacteria bacterium
CAATATGGACGGACTCACCGACCGCAACGACCTGGCGAGTATCCTGAAGGACCTCGGGACCAAGTGTCCCGGCTGATGGCCGATCGCGGCCCCGCCCTGACATGATCAAGAACATCAGCCTGATCGGCGCGCCGACCGACATCGGCGCCGGCGCACGCGGCGCCAGCATGGGTCCGGAGGCCCTGCGCGTCGCGGGCATCAAGGACGCGCTCGAAGCGCATGGCCTCACCGTCATCGACCGCGGCAACCTGCGCGGACCGGACAATCCTTGGCTGCCACCGGTCGATGGCTACCGGCACCTGCCCGAAGTCATCGCGTGGAACGAGACGGTGCACGCCGCGTTGTTCGCGGAACTGGCCGGCGGCCACCTGCCCATCCTGCTGGGCGGCGACCATTGCCTCGCCATCGGCTCGATCAGCGCCGTGGCGCGGCATTGCCGCGACACGCAGAAGAAATTGCGCGTCGTATGGCTCGATGCGCACGCTGACTTCAACACCAGCGCCTTGACGCCCAGCGGCAATCTCCATGGCATGCCGGTGGCCTGCTTGTGCGGCAACGGGCCGCGCGCGCTGGTGGAAATCGGCGGCAACGTCCCGGCGATCAACGCGAAGTGGGTGCGCCAGATCGGCATCCGCAGCGTCGATGCGGGCGAGAAGAAGCTGGTGCACGACGTCGACCTCGAGGTCTTCGACATGCGCACCATCGACGAGCTGGGCATGCGCGAAGTGATGCAGCTGGCGCTGGGCACGATGGACTCGAACACGCACCTGCATGTGAGCTTCGATGTCGACTTCCTCGACCCCGACGTCGCGCCGGGCGTGGGTACCACCGTCCGCGGCGGCCCCACCTACCGCGAGGCGCAGCTCTGCATGGAGATGATCGCCGATACCGGCCGCCTCGCGTCGCTCGACCTGATGGAATTGAATCCCGCTTTCGACGTGCGCAATCGCACGGCAGAGGTCACGGTCGATCTCGTGGAATCCTTGTTCGGCAAGAGCACGCTGATGCGGAAGTAACGGCACAAACAGCAACGGGCGCTGCGCACGCGGGTTTGCCCGCCACCGCGCAGCCTGCGACCGCGATGTCCTCAACTTGCGGCGAAGAGCCGCCACTCGCCCGGCACGCCCTTCAAGGCATGCGCGCCGCGATCGACGAAAGCAATGCCTGCACCTGACACGAGATCCTTCACCGTGCTGGAGACCAGGGTCTCGCCGGCCGCCGCCATGCCTGCCACGCGTGCGCAGATGTGCACCGCGATGCCCCCCACGTCATCGCCATCGAGTTCGATTTCTCCGGTATGAACGCCGGCACGGATTTCGATGCCCAGCGGCTGCAACGCATTGCGCATCGAAGCGGCACAGCGCACTGCGCGCGCCGGACCGTCGAAGGTGGCGATGAAGCCATCGCCTGCCGTATTGACTTCGCGACCCCGAAAACGGGTAATCTCCGCGCGGGCGATCGCGTGGTGACGTCCGAGCAGGTCGCGCCAGTCACGATCCCCGAGGCGAGACGCTGCTTCCGTCGAGCCGACGATGTCCGTGAACATGACCGTGGCCAGCACCCGCTCGTATTCGGGCGCGGGCCGTACCCCCGTGAGAAATTCCTGCATTTCGTCGAGCAGGCGGCTCTGGTCGCCCACCCACGGCAGGTGGTCGTCGCCGGCAAGCTCGACGAAACGCGCACCCGGTATGCGGTCTGCAATGTAACGGCCCTCCGCCACGTTGACGTCCTGGTCGCCGGTACGATGCATGACCAGCGTGGGGACGCGTATGGTGGAGAGGATGCTGCGAATGTCGATCTGTGTATTCATCCGCAGCAACGCCACTGCCGCGCCGGGACTGGCTGCGCGTCGGAAGTAAGTAGCCAGGCGCTCCGCAAATGCAGGGTCGCGGCTCTTGCCGGGGACATAGTGGTCGAGGTCCATCATGCGACCCCACTCGCGCTCGACCAGCAGATATTCCTCCTCACGCTGTGCCGGGGTCGGCGCCCACGGATATTCGGGACTCCATATGCGCGAGGCAAACGTATGGGCCAGAACCAGCGCGCGCGTGCGCTCGGGATGCATGGCGGCAAACAACGCGGCCAGGTTGCCCCCTTCCGAAAAGCCGAACAAGGCGGCGCGTTGCGACCCTACCGCGTCCATGACGACGGTCAGGTCGTCCATCCGCTCCTCGAGCGTGGGCAGCTTGTCGTTCGGCACCCGATCGGAAAGTCCGGTGCCGCGCTTGTCGAAGACAATGAGGCGCGAGAACGATGCGAGCCGGTCGAGGAACCGCGCCAGCGTGGGTTCTTCCCACGCGAGCTCCACATGCGATACCCATCCGGGGATGTAGACAAGGTCGAACGGACCGTGCCCGATCACCTGGTACGCGATGTGCATTTCGCCGCTGCGGGCGTAGTGCGTTTTATGGGTCATCGCTTTCGACTCCTGACTACAGCATCGGCAGGTCGAGCCCCTTCGCCTTCGCGACCTCGATCGCGATCGGATAGCCCGCATCCGCGTGCCGCATCACGCCCGTGGCAGGGTCATTCCACAGCACCCGTTCGATCCGCTTCGCCGCGGCCGGGGTGCCGTCGCACACGATCACCACTCCGGAATGTTGTGAGTACCCCATCCCGACCCCGCCGCCGTGATGGATCGACACCCACGTCGCCCCGGACGCACAGTTCAAAAGCGCGTTCAGCAGCGGCCAGTCGGACACCGCGTCCGACCCGTCGGCCATCGCCTCCGTTTCCCGGTTCGGCGACGCCACCGACCCTGAGTCGAGGTGGTCCCGGCCGATCACGATCGGGGCGCTCAGTTCGCCGCGGGCGACCATGTCGTTGAACGCCAGCCCGAGCCGGTGACGGTCGCCGAGGCCGACCCAACAGATGCGAGCCGGTAGACCCTGGAACGCAATCCGCTCGGCGGCCATGTCCAGCCAGTGGTGCAGGTGCCGGTCGTGCGGCATCAACTCCTTCACCTTCGCGTCCGTCTTGCGGATGTCGGCCGGGTCGCCGGAGAGCGCCACCCAGCGGAACGGGCCGACGCCGCGACAGAAGAGGGGGCGGATGTACGCCGGCACGAAGCCGGGGAAGGCGAACGCGTCGGCCACGCCCTCGTCCGCCGCCACCTGCCGGATGTTGTTGCCGTAGTCGAACGTGGCGGCTCCGCGACGCTGTAGTTCCAGCATTGCTCGCACATGAACCGCCATCGACCCCCGAGCGGCCCGTTCGACTGCCTTCGGGTCGCTCGCCTGCTTCGCCTCCCACTCCGGCACCGTCCAGCCGGCCGGCAGGTAGCCGTGAACCGGGTCGTGGGCGGAGGTCTGGTCCGTCACCGCGTCGGGTCGAACGCCGCG
>JANNNM010000317.1:0-2097 GCA_031398535.1 Betaproteobacteria bacterium
CATCGATCAGGAACATCCAGTCGTCCATGTCCATGTGCCACGTGGTGCCGTCCACCGGCAGGGCCAGCACGTAGTTCCATCGCAGCGCGTTGCCGGCCGCCGTGCCCTGCGCGGTACCGACAACATCGCCCGCCGTGCCGGTGTAGCGGTCGCCATCCTTGCGTAGTTTCCATACGCGATTCTCGCGCGTGCCGTCGGCATACTCGAACTTCTCGTCGAGCGTGCCTTCGTTGCCGGTCCACCGCGCATCGATGACGACATGAAAGCGCTTCAACACCTTTCCGGAGCGATCCTGGAACATGCCCCAGCCGTCGATGGTGCCATTGAAGTACTGCGCCAGGTCCAGCACCGGCTTCTCGCTGCGATAGGCATCCACGCCGACCGTGGCACAACCGGAAAGGATCAGAGCCAGCATGGCAAGCGCCATGATGCGAATGCGATTCATCGACGTCTCCATTGCGCATCGAAGCGCGAAAGTGCGACCACCGCAAAGAGCTTCAGCACGCTGGGGACACCGGCGTACACCATGGCCAGCGCACTCAATGCGGAAGGATCGCGGCTACCCGGCGCGTAGCCGAGCGCGGCCAGCAGGGGCAGCGCGATGCCAGCGGCCAGCGCAAGGTTGAGCTTGGTGGCCAGCGTCCACAGGCCGAAGTACGCGCCGGTGCTGCGCATCCGGCCATCGCGGCCGATCACATCCGCCAGCAGCGACGGCGGCAGCGCAAGATCGGCGCCGAAGGCCAGCCCCGACAACACGCAGATGGCGGCAAACGCCACGGTATCGCCGGGTCCCAGCAACGCGGCCCACACAAAGGCGATCACCGCCGCCACCCTCGACGCGCGCCACGCGCGCACCTTGCCGTAGCGCGCGGACAGGCGCACCCACAGCGGCATGCCGGCCGCGCCGGCGACGAAGTAGAGCGTCAGGAACACGCCTTGCCGCGGCCCCGCGCCGAGCACATCGCCGATGAAGAAGAGCACCAGCGTGGCAGGCACCGCCGACGCAATGCCATTCAGCACGAAGACCGCGAGCAGGCGACGGAAGTGCGGGTCGGCCAGCGGCGCGCGGATGCCGGCGAGCAGGGGTTGCGCCTGCGCGGAAAGACGTGGCCCTGCGGGCGCCAGGGCCAGCGTGACCACCGCACAAATCACGCAGATCACCGCAAACACGATCGCGAATCGCGGCAGGCCGGTGCCTTCGCCGCCGGCGCCGCCCAGCAGCGCAGGCATGACGCTGGCGATGACCACGCCCACCAGCGCCAGGGTTTCGCGCGTGGCGGTGATGCGCGTGCGTTCAACGGGATCGCCCGACAGCTCGGCGCCCCACGCATTGTGGTTGATGGTGGCCAGGCTGAACGCGAGATAGACCAGCGACATCGAACCTGCGAGCCACGCCAGCAGCGCGGCCTCGCCGCGCAACGGGGGCATGAAGAGTGCGATCATGCCCAGCGCGAGCACGGGGATCGACAGCGCAATCAGCCGTTTGCGCGACGGCGCGCGATCGCTCCACGCGCCCAGCAACGGGTCGAGGATGCCGTCGCCCAACCGCAACACCAGCAGCAGCACGCCCAGCGCCGTCAATGACACGCCCAGGTGGTCGCCGTAGAACTTGGGCAGGTGCACATAGAGCGGCAACGCCGCCATCGCGAGCGGCATGCCGAGCAAACCATAGGCCGCGAGGCGCCCCGCGCTCGCGCGTCGCGCCGTCATTCGGGCAGGCCGAGAAGCCGTCGCCGCAGCGCCGGCTCGCTGCTGCGCTCGTCGAGCCAGATGGCGAAGAACGCGCGCGCGAAATCCGCGTCGGCCACGGCTCCGATGAGGCCCTGCTGGTTGTAGAAGCGCGCCTCGCGCCCGGGCAGGTGCACGCCCACCAGCCGCTCGCCCGCGCGGATGTCGGGGAATACGCGGCGCATCGCGTCCTCCCATCGCGCCAGTCGCACCGGATCGCGATGCCCGAGCTTGCGCATCTCCTCGATGCTCCGGCTCGAGAGGTCGGCCCCGCGGATGTCCATCGCATAGCGGATGTCGAGCGCGAGTGTCGCATCGGGCGCGTACGCATCAGCGGCGATCCAGAGGGTCGCATCGTAGACGTGCCAC
>JANNNM010000320.1:0-1548 GCA_031398535.1 Betaproteobacteria bacterium
GATCGCCGCCGGCAGCATCACGGTCGACGGCAAGCGCATCGACGGCGCCGATCGCACCACGCTGCGCACGATGCGGCGGCGGATGCAGGTGGTGTTCCAGGACCCGTTCGGCTCGTTGTCGCCGCGCATGACGATCGAGCAGATCGTCGGCGAAGGCGTCGCGCTGCACATGCCGGAGCTCTCGAAGGCGCAGCGGCGCGAAAAGATCCTGGAAATGCTCGCGGAAGTGGGGCTGTCCGCCGCTTCCGGCATTCATGACGTGCTCACGCGCTATCCGCACGAATTCTCCGGCGGCCAGCGACAACGGATCGCCATCGCGCGCGCCGTGATTCTCAAGCCGGAGCTGCTGGTGCTGGACGAGCCCACATCGGCACTGGACGTGTCCGTCCAGCAGCAGGTGCTGAAGCTGCTGGGCGACCTGCAGGTGAAGTACGGGATGAGCTACGTGTTCATCAGCCACGACCTGGCCGTCATGCGCGCCATGGCCCACCGGGTGCTGGTGATGAAGGACGGCACGATCGTCGAGCAGGGCGAGGCGCTGGCACTCTTTGCCGCGCCCCAGCAGCCGTATACGCAGACCCTGCTCGCGGCGGCCCATTTGGCGTAGGATTTGCTACGGATTTGTGGCAACTGCCCCAATCTACCCCCATCCCATGATCGGCATTCTCATCATCGCGCACGACACGCTGCCGGACAGCCTGGTCAAGGCGGTCACGCATGTGCTGGGCGCGCGTCCCCCGCAGTTTGAAACGCTGTCGGTATCCGCCAGCGACGACCCGCTGAACCTGCTGCCTGCCGCGCGCGAGGCCGTGCAGGCGCTGGATACCGGCGACGGCGTGCTGATCTTCTCCGACATCTACGGCGCAACACCTTGCAACCTGGCCGCCAAGTTGCTGGTGCCGGGCCGCGTCGAAGTGGTGGCCGGGGTGAATCTGCCCATGCTGGTGCGGGCGTTCACTTACCGCGTGAAGGGCATGGACACGCTGATCACCAAGGCCATCTCCGGTGGCTGCGATGGCGTGCTGCACATCGAGATCGACCCCGTCTATGCAGCAGCGCGAGGTTGAGATCATCAACAAGCTGGGCCTGCATGCGCGGGCCTCGGCCAAGTTGACGCAACTCGCCGCGAAATATCAAAGCGACGTGCAGATGTCGCGCAACAACCGCAAGGTCAACGCCAAGAGCATCATGGGCGTGATGATGCTGGCCGCCGGCAAGGGCGCCAAGGTCACCATCGAGATCGACGGCCCCGACGAAGGCGACGCGATGGAGGCCATTGTCGCGCTGATCGGCGAGTACTTCGGCGAAGGCCAGTAGGCGAGGCTGTAGGCGAGGCTTCAGCCTCGCGGGGACATTGCGGCATCGCGCCTGCGCGGCTGAAGCCTCGCCTACAGACGCGCAATCAATCGTTTCCACTGCCGTATCGCACTGCACCATTGCATTGCCGTCGCACCACCGCAACATGCGTCGAAGATCATCAGCGGGGCCCGACCGCGCTTCCGGTAACATCCTGTCATCCAAGGAGATTGGAACGCGTGCGGAACCATC
>JANNNM010000339.1:0-7808 GCA_031398535.1 Betaproteobacteria bacterium
CATTTCGCGCAGCCCCGCCCTCAATTGTCGACATCAGCGGACGACCATGTATGATGCGCGTGCCGAACCACTAATATAAGTACGACGAGAACCCTATGACAAAAACACTCATCATCGCCGAGAAGCCCTCCGTCGCGAACGACATCGCCAAGACGCTGGGCGGCTTCACCAAGCACGATGAGTACTTCGAGTCCGACGAGTACGTGCTGTCGTCGGCGGTCGGGCACCTGCTCGAGATCGGCATGCCGGAGGAGGAAGAGGTCAAGCGCGGCAAGTGGACCTTCGCGCACCTGCCTGCAGTGCCCACCAAGTTCGCGCTGAAGCCGATCGAGAAGAACGAGAACCGGCTGAAGACACTGCTGAAGCTCATCAAGCGCAAGGATGTTAGCGCGCTGATCAACGCCTGCGATGCGGGCCGCGAGGGCGAGCTCATCTTCCGGTACATCGCGCAGTTCGCCAAATCCACCAAGCCCATCAAGCGGCTGTGGCTGCAGTCGATGACCACGGCCGCCATCCGCGACGGCTTCGCCAAGCTGCGCAGCGACGAAGCCATGCTGCCGCTGGCCGATGCGGCGGTGTGCCGCTCGGAGGCCGACTGGCTCGTCGGCATCAACGGCACGCGGGCCATGACCGCGTTCAATTCCAAGTCGGGCGGCTTCCAGTTGACCACCGTGGGCCGCGTGCAGACGCCCACGCTGGCCATCCTGGTGGACCGCGAGGCCAAGATCCGCGCGTTTCGTCCGCGCGACTACTGGGAGGCCGTGGGCACGTTCCGCGCGGCGGCCGGTGAATATACGGGCAAGTGGTTCGACGAGAAATTCAGGAAGAGCGACGAGGACCCGGACGCCCGCGCCGACCGGATGTGGGAAGAGGCCCGCGCCCGCGCCATTGCCGCGGCGTGCGCCGGCAAGCCCGGCACGGTCACCGACGAGTCGAAGCCCACCACGCAGAGCCCGCCGCTGCTGTATGACTTGACGAGCCTGCAGCGCGAGGCCAACGGCCGCTTCGGGTTCTCCGCGCGCACCACGTTGTCGCTGGCCCAGGCGCTGTACGAAAAGCACAAGGTGCTGACGTACCCGCGTACCGATGCGCGCGCGCTGCCGGAGGACTACATCCCCACCGTCAACGCCACGCTGGAAGAACTGGCCGAGTCCAATGCCTTCGGCGGCTTTGCCCGCGAGATCATCAAGAAGAAATGGGTGCGCCCCAACAAGCGCATCTTCGACAACAGCAAGATCTCCGATCACTTCGCGATCATCCCCACGCTGGTGCAGCCCAAGACGCTCAACGAGATCGAGGGCAAGCTCTACGACCTCGTCGTGCGCCGGTTCCTGTCGGTGTTCTATCCGGCGGCGGAGCACTTCGTCACCACGCGCATCACGCGCGTGGCCGAGGAACCGTTCAAGACCGAAGGCCGCATCCTGGTCAACCCGGGGTGGCTCGCCGTCTACGGCAAGGAGGCCCAGGGCGATGAATCGTCGCTGGTGGCGGTCCAGCCCGGCGAAACCGTGGCCACCGAGAAGGTGGACGTGGTCCAGCAGGTGACGAAGCCGCCGCCGCGCCTGAACGAAGCCACGCTGCTCTCCGCCATGGAAGGCGCGGGCAAGCTGATCGAGGACGACGAGCTGCGCGAGGCCATGCGCGAAAAGGGCCTCGGCACGCCGGCCACGCGCGCGGCCATCATCGAAGGCCTGATCGCCGAGCGCTACGTGTACCGCGAGGGCAAGGAACTGGTGCCCACCGCCAAGGCATTCTCGCTGCTGACGCTGCTGCATGGCCTTGGCGTGCCGGAATTGTTCTCGCCCGAGCTCACGGCCGAATGGGAGTTCAAGCTGGCGCAGATGGAGCACGGCAAGCTGCCGCGCGACACGTTCATGCGCGAAATCGTGGCCATGACCGAGCACATCGTCGGCCAGGCCAAGAACTACGAGAGCGACACGATCCCCGGCGATTTCGCGACGCTGGTCACGCCGTGCCCCAAGTGCGGCGGCGAAGTGCACGAGAAGTACAAGAAGTTCCAGTGCATCAAGTGCGACTTCGCGTTCTGGAAGATCATGGGCGGCCGGCAGATGGAGCCGCAGGAAGCCGAAGTGCTGCTGAAGGAACGCGAGATCGGCCCGCTCGAGGGCTTCCGCAGCAAGATGGGCCGGCCGTTCTCGGCCAAGTTGAAGTTGACCGACACCAACGAGGTGACGTTCGACTTCGGCAACCCGGCCGACAGCGATGACGGCGAGGCGCCCGATTTCTCGGCGCAGACGCCGCTGGGCATCTGCCCCAAGTGCGGCAACCGCGTGTTCGAGCACGGCATGTCGTATGTCTGCGAGAAGGCCGTGGGCGCGGATCGCACCTGCGACTTCCGTTCCGGCCGTATGATCCTGCAACGCGCGATCGAGCCGGCGCAGATGACCAAGTTGCTGGCCGAGCGCAAGACGGACCTGCTGCAGTTCGTGTCGCAGCGCACGCGGCGCCCGTTCTCCGCGTTCCTCGTCGTGCAGAAGGACGGCAAGGTGGGCTTCGAGTTCGAAGCGAAGGACCCGACCAAGGCGCGCGGCGCCCGTGCGCGACCGGCCACCGCGTTGCGCTTGCTGGGTACGCATCCGCGGGATCGCGGCCCGGTGGAACTCCACAGCGGCAAGTACGGTCCGTACGTCAAGCACGGTACCGTCAACGCGACGCTGCCCGACAGCGAGAAGGCCGACAGCCTCACGCTCGATGAAGCGCTGGCGTTGCTGGCGGCCAAGTCGGGCACCAGCACCAAGACGCGCGTCACCAAGTCGGCGGTGAAGAAGGCGAAGAAGACGCCGGCAGCGGCGAAGTCCGCAACCGCTGCGGCGAAATCCGCGACGGCCGCGGCAAAATCGGCCGCCGCCACGGCGGCGAAACCGGCCCCACGCGCGGCCGCGAAGACGGCGGTCAAGTCGGCCGCGAAGAAAGCCGCCAAGACGCCTGCGAAGACCACGGCCAGGAAAACGGCGACGAAGAAGCCGGCCGCGAAGCGACGCACGACATAGTGCACCGCCCGCAACCGGGAGGCGCGCCGTTGTCCCGATCAGGAACCACGCCCGCCACCCGCGCGCCCGCCCACGTCGCGGCGCTTGACGGCCTGCGCGGCTTTGCCGTGCTGCTGGTGTTCTGCGTGCATGCGGCGGGCAATGCAGCTGCGGTGATCGCCGGGCTCGATCTCGGCCAAGGCGCCTTCCTGTCGCTACCCACCTGGCCGCAGCGCGTGCTGTTCTGGCTGCAGCGCTCGCATCACGGCGTGTTCCTGTTCTTCGTGCTGTCGGGCTTCCTGATCGGGCGTATGTGGTGGCCGCAGCCGCAGGCAAGCTACGCGCGATTCGCCTGGCGGCGCACGCTGCGCATCTATCCGGCGTTCCTGCTTTCGTTCGTCGCGTCGATGCTGTTCGTGCGCTTCACGGGGCCGATGGTCCTACTCGAATTTCCGCGCGTGCTCGGCAACCTCTTCTTCCTGAACGGCATGCCGGGCGCCACCGTCGTGCCGCTCAACATCGTCACGTGGTCGCTGTTCTACGAGATGACGTTCTACCTCGGGTTTCCGCTGCTCGTGCTGGCTGCGCTGCGGGTGTCGCCGCGGCTGGTGCTCGCGGTGCCGGTGGCCGGCATCGTCGTGCCGCTGGGATTGGCGCTGGCTGGCTTCGATGCGCTGGTGCTGTGCTGGGCGCTGCTCTTCGGCGGCGTGGCGCTGGCGCTATGGCTGGACCGGCTGGCGCCCGTGCTGGTGCGCATTCCCGTAGCCGTCGTGGTGGCGGCCTATCTCGCCGTCACGACCGGCGCACTGTTCGACGTCGCGCCCCAGGTCGCCGCCATCATGGCGTTCGGTTTCGTTGCCGTCATGGTGTTGGCGAAGGCGCTGGCCGGCGACAACGCGCTGGCCGCCGCGCTGGCATGGCGGCCTCTGGTGCTGCTCGGCCGCATCAGCTATTCCTTCTACCTGCTGCACTGGATGATCGTGGTGCTGGTGGCACGCGCCGTGACGCCCCATGGCGAAGCGTGGGGTGCGCTGCCGGCAACGATGGTGATCTTCGGCGCCGGCTTCGCGCTGTCGGTCGCCGCCGCGGCCGGGTCGTGGTGGGTGGCGGAGCGGCCCTATTTCGCGCGCCGCGCGGTGCCGCGCGCTAGCCGAACTTGATGCCCTGCGCCAGCGGCAGGTCGCGGCCCCAGTTCACTGTGTTGGTCTGGCGGCGCATGTAGGCCTGCCACGCATCGGAGCCCGATTCGCGGCCGCCGCCGGTGTCCTTCTCGCCGCCGAAGGCGCCGCCGATTTCCGCGCCCGACGTGCCGATGTTGATGTTGGCGATGCCGCAGTCGCTGCCGGTGGCCGCGAGGAAGGCTTCGGCCACGCGCAGGTCGCGCGTGAAGAGCGCGCTGGACAGGCCCTGGCGCACGCCGTTGTTGAGCGCGATGGCCTCGGCGATCGTGTCGAACGGAATCACATAGAGGATGGGCGCGAAGGTCTCGCGCTGCACGCACGGCCAGTCGTTGCGCGCGTTGGCGATGATCGCGGGCTCGACCCAGTGCCCCGGTCCGGGCAGCACGCGACCGCCCGTGGCGAGCGTGCCGCCGGCGGCAACGGCTTCGTCGATCGCCGTGGCGTAGTTGCGAACGGCGTCCGCGTCGATCAGCGGCCCCATCAGCGTGTCGGGCGACAGCGGATCGCCGATGCGCACCTGGCGATACGCCTGCACGAGCCGCGGCAGCAGCGCCTCGATGCACGACACGTGCACGATGAGCCGGCGCGTCGTGGTGCAGCGCTGGCCTGCGGTGCCCACGGCGCCGAACAGCACGGCCGGCACCACGAGATCAAGGTCGGCGTCCGCGGCGACGATGATCGCGTTGTTGCCCGCGCATTCGAGCAGCGACTTGCCGAAGCGCGCCGCCACGCGCGTGGCAACATCGCGACCCACGGCAGAGGACCCGGTGAACGACACCAATGCGATGCGCGGATCGTCGACCAGCGCGCGGGTGCGCTCGTTGTCGGTGATCGCCAGCGTGAAGATCGCGGGCAGGTTCAACCGCTGCATCACGGTGTTGGCAAGCGACTGCACCGCCAGCGCGGTCAGCGGCGTCTTGGGCGAGGGTTTCCACACGACGGCATTGCCGCAGATGCACGCCAGCAACGCATTCCACGCCCATACCGCCACCGGGAAGTTGAACGCGGTGACCACGCCCACGACCCCCAGCGGATGCCACTGTTCCAGCATCCGGTGCGCGGGGCGCTCGGAGTGCATCGACTTGCCGTAGAGCATCCGCGATTGCCCCACCGCAAAATCGGCGATGTCGATCATCTCCTGCACTTCGCCGTCGCCTTCGGCCTTGATCTTGCCGTTCTCGAGCGCGACCAGCGTGCCCAACGCATCCTTGTGTTCGCGCAGCAGGTCGGCGAAGAGGCGCACCGCAGCCCCGCGCACCGGGGCCGGCACGTCGCGCCACGCCCGCGCTGCGGCGGTGGCGGCGACCACCACGGCCTCGACATCGGCGGCATCGGCCAGCGTCACGGATCCCAGCGTCGACGCGTCCGCCGGATTGAATGACTCGAGCCTGGACCCGCCGCCGCGCCACTGCCCGGGGCCGAGGCACGCGCCGGGATGGTGGGCATCGAGGCCGAAGCGCGTACGCAACACGGCGATGGCGTCGGAAAGGTGATCCCCCCGAACGGCGCTGTGCGCCGCTCCCCCCAGGGGGCGATCGCCTTGGGGCGGCCCGGCGGCGATCATGGCGTCATGCGGCTGGCGCGCACATCACGACCGTGTCGGGGCCGTCGCCTTCGGCGAGCCAGCCCTTCGCGACCATCTGCTCGCGCACGGTGCGATCGGTGGTGTAGCGGTGATTGGCATCGGCGCGATTGGAGTAGACGCGATACACGGGGATCGTGCCGGTCGCGCAGGTACCCGCGCTGGCCGGATGCAGGTGGAAGAACGCCGGCGACTCGAGCACGAACGACGGGTTGCGCGCGATGGTGCCGTCGCATTCCACCTGGTCGCGCCCGAAGAAGTGGCCGTCGCCTTTGCCCGGCGGAATGTAGATGCGGCACACCGCAGCGGTGGCGGTGATGGCCGTCGGATATGCGTTGATCGTGCGTCCGGTGCGTGACCAGCCCTTGAGCGTGGTGCCGGCGTCGAGCTGCGTGATTTCATCCGAGACCCACGTCATGAAGTAATGGTCGAGGCCCGCATTGTAGTACTCGACCAGCGTGACCGGCGGCACGACGCCGGTGGTGGCAAGTGCCGCGCGCACCGCGGCCGGCGCGTCGAGAATGCCGGCGCCGCAGCCGGTTTCATGGCAGGTGGATCCGGCGGGAAACGGCTTGGCGCTGCTTTTCAGCAACGCGCGCACCTGCGTGGCGGAAAGATCGGGTGCAACCCCCAGCATCAGGGCGGCCACGCCGCTGACGAGGGGAGCCGAGAAGCTCGTGCCCGCGTAGTACTGCGTGCCCTCCGCCGCCGGCACCGTCTTGCCGAGGTTGGTCAGCACCAGGAAGTTGTAGGCACTGCCGGAAACGCCATTGCCGCCCGGCGCGGCGATGTCCATCCGCGCGCCGTAGTTGGAATAGACCGTGCGGTTGCCGGCATACGTCGAGGCTGCGACGGCGATGACCCCGTTGCACGATGACGGCGAGTGCAGCGCGCCGCTTGCCTCGTTGCCCGCGGACGCGACGATCGCCCGCGTGACCCCATGCGCGAATACCCGGTCAACCGATTCCTGCATGAAGCTCTGGCATGCGCCGGGGCCACCCAGGCTCATGTTGATCACCTGCGCGGGATGCGCGTTGACGGGGGCCGCGGGCACACTGACGCCACCGGCCCAGGCGAGCGCATCGGCAATGTCGGCATCGCTGCCGAAACACTTGCCGAGCACGCGTACCGGCACCAGCCGCGCGTTCCAGTCCACGCCGGTCACGCCGTTGCCGTTGTCGGCGATGGCGCCGATGATGCCCATCACCGACGTGCCGTGCCACGTGCTGTCCTCGATGCCGCATTCGGCACCCGCGAAGTCGGTGCTCTTGTCGACGGCACTGACCCAGTCACCCGGGTCGTGCGCGTCGCCATCGCGATAGTTGCCCGCGGCGTCCTTGTCCTTGCCGTCGTTGCTGTTGGCGAAATTGCTGACCATGTCATAGCCCCCGACGACCCGCACGGCGAGATCGGAGTGCGCGGTATAGCCGGTGTCGAGCACTGCGACCACCGTCGACGGCGAGCCCACCGTCAGGTCCCATGCGGCCGGCGCGTTGATCGTCGTGCTGCCCGGTTGCAGGTAGAACTGGTTGGCGAACAGCGGGTCATTCGGCACGCGCTGCGGGTACATCCGGCGCGAGCGTTCGGCGTAGATCACCTCGGGGCGTGCACTTAGTTGCGCGGCCAAGGCATCGACTGCGGCGTCGGATGCAGCACCAGGAACGCCGATGACATAGGCTCCAATGGCCATCGTGCGGCGATAGACGAGCGGCGCGCCGATCGCGGCCGACAGCGCGGCCACGCGCGCGACTGGCGCGGCGCCATCGCCGTCAGCGCGCAGCTTGACGACGACGATCTGCCCGGTCGTCACGCCAGGCGCACTACCTTCGATGGTCAGTGCAGAGACGGCGGCCGCCCACGCGAGGGGAAGCGCCGCGAGGAGGCGGAAAGCGAAGCGGATATTCATGGGGAAGCATGCTGGCCGGACGGGTGATTCTATCCGACCGCGCTACTGGTTCATCGTTCCCTCCGAAGGCCAGGCGCCATCGGTGCGCCGATGGCGCCGGCGAGCGTTCAGGGCGTGCGTGGCGGCAGCTGCAGCACCTGGTCGCGCTC
>JANNNM010000354.1:0-4450 GCA_031398535.1 Betaproteobacteria bacterium
CGGCGTCGTAGGCCGCCAGCGCCGCAATGCGCTCCGCCGGGGGCGCATCGCCCTCGTCAGCCAGGTCGTCGGCGCCGCGGGCGAAGCGGTAGATGGCCACCACCGCCGGGCGCAGCGCCGCCGGCACAAGGCGCGACGCGACAGGAAAATTCTCGTAATGGCCGACAGACACGCCAATCTCGCGAAAGCAGGGGATAAGGACAAGTCAGCGCCGGCAGGGCAGCGCCGGCCATCCGGGGTCGACTGGCAGGCGCCGGGGCGATCCGCTATACTAACCCGTTGCGCGAAAGCGGCATGCAGGAACGGTGTTGCGCCCCCAAGCGCGACCCGGCCCGGCGCCCCGTCCTCACGGGCCAACGCCACGAAGGCAGCAGCGAAAGTGGCGGAATTGGTAGACGCACCAGCCTTAGGAGCTGGCGGGGCAGCCCGTGGGGGTTCGAGTCCCCCCTTTCGCACCATCCCCTCAAGTATTCATTTCTAGCGGCAAGGATTCATACGAGCATGCAAAGCACCTTGGAAACCCTGGGTCAACTCGAACGCCGGCTGTCGGTCGCCGTGCCTGTGCAATCGATCGAAGGCGAGGTCGAGAAACGCCTGGCGCGCCTCGCCAAGACGGTCAAGCTTCCCGGCTTCCGCCCGGGCAAGGTGCCGCTCAAGATGGTGGCGCAGCAGTACGGACCGCAGGTTCGCTCCGACGTCATCTCCGACGCCGTGCAATCGAGCTTCAACGACGCCGTACGCGAGCAGAACCTGCGCGTGGCCGGCTACCCGCGCATCGAGCCGAAGACCAGTGGCGCCGCGGACGGCAGCCTGGAGTTCTCGGCGGTGTTCGAGGTCTACCCCGACGTCACGGTCGGCGATGTGGCCAGCATCACCATCGAGCGTCCCACGGCCGCAGTCACGCCCGCGGACCTCGACCGCACGCTGGACGTGCTGCGCAAGCAGCGCGCCACGTTCACGGCGGTATCGCGCCCCGCGCAGACCGGTGACCGCGTCACGGTCGACTTCACCGGCAAGATCGACGACATCGAGTTCCCCGGCGGGCAGGCCAAGGATTTCGTCATCGCCCTCGGCGAAGGCCGGATGCTGCCGGAGTTCGAAGCGGCCGTGATCGGCGCATCGGCTGGCGACCAGAAGACGTTTCCGCTGACGTTCCCCGCCGATTACCACGGCAAGGAAGTCGCGGGAAAGACCGCCACCTTTGCGCTGACGGTCAAGGACGTGGCGCAAGCCGCCATCCCGGCGCTCGACGCGCATTTCGCCACCGCCTTCGGCATCAAGTCCGGCAAGGTCGAGGACCTGCGTTCCGAGGTCGAGGCCAATCTCAACCTCGAACTGAAGCGCAAGCTCGAAGGCCTGTTGAAAGACCAGGCCATGAAAGGCCTTCGCGCCAACACCCAGCTCACGCTCCCGAAGTCGCTCGTCGACCTCGAATCGGTGCAGCTGATGCGCCGGATGGCCGCCAACCTGGAACAGCAGGGCATGAAGGCCGACGACATCAAGCTCACGCCCGACCTGTTCCGGCCGCAGGCTGAAGAACGCGTGGCGCTGGGCCTGATCCTGGGCGAGCTGGTCCGCAAGGAAGGCCTGCAGGCCAAGCCGGAGCAGGTCATGTCGATGGTCAAGGAAGTCGCCCAGACCTACGAACAGCCCGAAGCCGTCATCCGCTGGCATTTCGAGAAGCCCGAGCGCCTCAGCGATTTCGAGGGCCTCGCGGTGGAACGCAATGTCGTCGACTGGGTGCTGGGCAAGGCGCAGGTCAAGGACGTGCCGACCACGTTCGAAGCCCTGATGGGCAACAATCCCGCCTGATGCCCGGCGGCGTTGTCCAGCTGGCGTCCGTCGGCGCCGCTTGACGTTCGCGGCGTCCGGTCCCATCTTCGTGGTTCAGCGCGCGAACGCCATCGCAAAGTTGTAATCCACAAACGACTGTTCGCGCAGTCCCGTTCATAGCGGCAGCGGCTCCAGGCTGCCGGCGTTCACCAGGATCCCATCGTGATTGTTCATCCGCACGCACAGTTCAACCGTCCCGTGGAACCAGAAGCCCTGGGCCTCGTGCCCATGGTCATCGAGCAAAGCGGCCGCGGCGAGCGTGCCTACGACATCTACTCGCGGCTGCTGAAGGAGCGCGTGGTGTTCCTGGTCGGGCCGGTCAACGACGGCACCGCCAACCTGATCGTCGCGCAGATGCTGTTCCTCGAGTCCGAGAACCCGGACAAGGAAATCCACTTCTACATCAACTCGCCGGGCGGGTCGGTGTCGGCGGGGATGGCCATCTATGACACGATGCAATTCATCAAGCCTGATGTCTCCACGCTGTGCGTGGGCATGGCCGCCAGCATGGGCGCGTTCCTGCTGGCCGCCGGCGCCCCGGGCAAGCGCTTTGCGCTGCCCAATTCGACGGTCATGATCCACCAGCCCTCCGGCGGCTTCTCCGGCCAGGTGTCCGATATCGAACGCCATGCGCAGTACGCCATCGAGCTCAAGCGCCGCTTCGTCAAGCTGATGGCAAAATTCACGGGACGCTCGGTGGAGCAGGTGGAGCTTGACCACGACCGCGACCGCTTTTTGTGGGCGGAAGAGGCGCAGGAGTACGGTTTGATCGACAAGGTCTTGCAGAACCGCATCCCGAGCGCGTAAAGTTGTCTTCAGGTTTCTCTACAGGTTCGATAGGCAGATCGTTGAATGGCCGATAAATCTTCCGGCGACAAGCTCCTTTACTGCTCGTTCTGCGGCAAGAGCCAGCACGAGGTCCGCAAGCTGATTGCGGGTCCGTCGGTGTTCATCTGCGACGAGTGCATCGAGCTTTGCAACGACATCATCCGCGAGGAAGGTGCCGGCAGCGAAGCCGCGCGCACCGACCGCAACAAGCTGCCCACGCCGCACGAGATCCGCCAGAGCCTCGACCAGTACGTGATCGGCCAGGAGCCGGCCAAGAAGATCCTGTCGGTGGCGGTGTACAACCACTACAAGCGTCTTGAAGCCGGCAACAAGGACGACGAGGTTGAACTCGCCAAGTCCAACATCCTGCTGATCGGCCCCACGGGCTCCGGCAAGACGCTGCTGGCGCAGACGCTGGCGCGCCTCCTCGATGTCCCGTTCGTGATCGCCGATGCCACCACACTGACCGAAGCCGGTTACGTGGGCGAGGACGTCGAGAACATCATCCAGAAGCTGCTGCAGAAGTGCGACTACGACATCGAGAAGGCGCAGCGCGGCATCGTGTACATCGACGAGATCGACAAGATCTCGCGCAAGAGCGACAACCCCAGCATCACGCGCGACGTATCGGGCGAGGGCGTGCAGCAGGCGCTGCTGAAGCTCATCGAAGGCACCATTGCCTCGGTGCCGCCGCAGGGCGGGCGCAAGCACCCCAACCAGGAATTTGTCCAGGTCGACACGACCAACATCCTGTTCATCTGCGGTGGCGCGTTCGATGGTCTGGAAAAAATCATCCGTCAGCGCACCGCCAAGACCGGCATCGGTTTCGGCGCCGAGGTCTCCAGCCCCGAAGACCGCAAGAACGTGACGCTGCTGTTGCGCAACACCGAGCCTGAAGACCTGATCAAGTTCGGCCTCATCCCTGAATTCGTGGGCCGGCTGCCGGTGGCGGCCACGCTCGACGAACTCGACGAAGCTGCGCTGATCCAGATCCTGGTCGAGCCGAAGAATGCGCTGCTGAAGCAGTACCAGAAGATGTTCCGCATGGAAGGCGTGGAACTCGAAATCCGCGAGGCCGCGCTGCGGGCCATCGCGCGCAAGGCACTGGCCCGCAAGACCGGGGCCCGCGGCCTGCGGTCCATCCTCGAACAGGTGTTGCTCGACGTCATGTACGATCTGCCGTCCCTGACCAACCTGTCCCGGGTGGTCGTCGACGAGTCCACGATCGCCAACGACGGCAAGCCGCTGCTGATGTTCGCCGACCCGCCCAAGATGGCGGCGTCACAGTCATAACTCCCGGTTTCAAAAGGCAATTGATGGACTAGTCCGAAGGACGGCTTGACAGGCCGCCCTCGGGCCCCCATTTTCCTGTCAGTACCCCCACATCGAAAGCCACCATGTCATCCACGCCCAGTCTCCCCGCCGACCTGTCCGCGCTGCCGCTGCTGCCGTTGCGTGACGTCGTCGTGTTTCCGCACATGGTGATCCCGCTGTTCGTCGGCCGTCCCAAGTCCATCAAGGCCCTGGACGTCGCGATGGACGCCGGCAAGCACATCCTGCTGGCCGCCCAACGCCAGGCCGCCAAGGACGACCCCGCCGGCAGCGACCTGTACGAGATCGGCAGCATCGCCACGGTGCTGCAGATGCTGAAGCTGCCCGACGGCACGGTGAAGGTGCTGGTCGAGGGCACGCAGCGCGCCCGCATCGCCTGTGTCGAGGATCGGGGTGACTACCTCGTCGCCGAGGCCGTGCCGCTGGCCCCGGATACCGGTAGCGCCAATGAAGTCGA
>JANNNM010000419.1:0-2715 GCA_031398535.1 Betaproteobacteria bacterium
GAACAAGGCTTCGCGGAACGGCGGCGACACCTTGTTCTTGACGACCTTGACGCGGGTTTCGTTGCCGACGACTTCCTCGCCGCGCTTGATGGCGCCGATGCGGCGGATGTCGAGGCGCACCGAGGCATAGAACTTGAGCGCGTTGCCGCCGGTGGTGGTTTCCGGGCTGCCGAACATCACGCCGATCTTCATCCGGATCTGGTTGATGAAGATGACGAGCGTGTTGGAGCGCTTGATGTTGCCCGCCAGCTTGCGCAGCGCCTGACTCATCAGCCGCGCCTGCAGGCCTGGAAGTTGGTCGCCCATCTCGCCTTCGATTTCGGCCTTGGGGACGAGTGCGGCCACCGAGTCGATGACGATGATGTCGATACCGCCGGAGCGCACCAGCATGTCGGTGATCTCAAGCCCCTGCTCGCCGGTGTCCGGCTGCGAAATGAGGAGATCGCCGACGTTGACGCCCAGCTTGCCGGCGTAGACCGGGTCGAGCGCGTTTTCGGCGTCGATGTACGCGGCCACACCGCCGGCCTTTTGCACCTGCGCCACGACCTGCAGGCACAGCGTGGTTTTGCCAGAGGATTCAGGGCCGTAGATTTCGACCACGCGGCCGCGCGGCAAGCCGCCGACGCCCAGCGCGATGTCGAGCCCGAGCGAGCCGGTGGACACCACCGACAGGTCGTTGGCGATCTGGGCCTCGCCCATCTTCATGATGGAGCCCTTGCCGAACTGCTTTTCGATCTGCGCCAGCGCGGCGTTCAGGGCTTTGGATTTGTTGTCGTCCATGGAGGAGTCGAGTGGCATGATGGGGGTCTCCGAGTATCGCCTGCCGGCAACCGGCCGGGAGCGGGGTTCTTGCGAACAGGACGAATCGTCGCATAGAACGATCGTTCGATGCAAGCGTCACTTCGGCCTAGGCCGTCCGGCCTATTGCGGTTTTGCCACGGTCCCGGACGCCCGTTCCAGCAGCCCCCGCAGGGCCACCGCCACCGCGGCCTCCCGCACCGCCGCGCGGTCCCCCGGCAGGTGGAGCGTCGCCGCCTCCGGCGCCGAACCCCGCACCGCCCACGCGAAGCAGACCATCCCCACCGGCTTCCCCGCCGTCCCCCCGCCCGGGCCCGCCACGCCGGTGATGGCCACGGCCAGGTCGGCGGACGAATGCGCCAGGGCGCCGGCTGCCATCGCCAGCGCGACGGGTTCGGACACGGCGCCGTGGGCCTTCAGCAACGCGTCCGGAACGCCCAGCATCTCGTGCTTGGCCTCGTTGGTGTAGGTGACGAAGCCGCGCTCGAACCAGCCGGAGCTGCCGGCAATCGCCGTGACGGCACCGGCGACCAAACCTCCGGTGCACGACTCCGCGGTCACGCACCGCCAGCCGCGCGCCTGCAACACCGCACCCAGCGCTGTCGCGAGTGCCAGTTCAGCGTCCGAGCTCATGCAAAATCTCCCGGCCGCGCGCGATAGTGGTAGGTGTACGCCGTCGCAAAGCCGAAGCGCTGGTACACCGCCAACGCCGCGTCATTGCTGCCTTCCACCTGCAGGTACGCATGCGCCGCGCCGTGGTCCCACGCCCACGCCAGCAATCGGCCAAGCAATGCACTGGCGACGCCGCGCCGGCGCATGTCCGGTACCGTGGCCATCGAGAAGATGCCCGCGAGGCCGTCGTCCAGCATCACGGTGCCCACGCCCACGGTCTGCCCGTTGCAACGCGCGAGCAGCGCGCGCGTGGTGAGCGGCGTGTCGACGAGGCGCTCGTAGTACGCGTCGCGCTGTTCGGGTGTCGCGTGCTGCAACAGGGCCACTGCATCGGCGAAGGCGTCCGCGGTCGGCACCTCGATGTCGATGTCGGGCGCGTCCACCGCCGCTGGCGCCTGCGCCATCCGCATCACCTGCACCAGCGTGGTTTCGCGTGCCTCATAGCCGCGCGCCGCCAGCGCGGCATCGAGATCGGGCGGCTGCACGAACGGCGTGATCCGGAACAGCACCGGCAGGCCGCGCGCCGCATAGACCGCTTCGCAATGTGCGATCTTGCGGTCGAGCGGCAGCGTGGAACCGAAGTACGCATTCACGCTGCGCGCGCGCTTGGCCTTGCCCGGCGAGACGCGCAACAGCCAGCCGTCGTAGAACAGTTGCCGCTGTGTCTGCAGCGCATTGAGGCCCACTTCCTCCAGCCGGCGCAGGTCGAGTTCCGGTGTCATCGTGCCTTTCATCCGAGCAGCCGTTGGCCGAGTGCAAAGGCCAGCAACGCAAAGCCCGCGGCCAGCAGGTCGTCGAGCATCACGCCCAGACCGTTCTTCATCCGCGCGTCGAGCTGCCGGATCGGCGGCGGCTTGACGATGTCGAAGAAGCGGAAGAGCGCAAACGCAATCGCGATACGCTCCGGCGTCACGCCGGTGAAGAACAGCACCAGCAGGAATGCGACCACCTCGTCGATGACGATGCTGCCATGGTCGGGCTTGTCGAGCTCGCGTCCCGTCACCTGCGACGCCCAGACACCCAGCCCGAACAGCACGACCAGCAATACGCCGTACTCGAGGTCGCCCGCGTATCGGCGCAGCCACAATGCGATCGGGATCGCGACCAGCGTACCGAAGGTGCCCGGCGCCCAGCGCGAAAGACCAGCCCCAAAGCCCAGCGCGATGAAATGCGCCGGATGCCGCAGCAGGAAGCCGAAAGTCGGCAGGGCCGTCACTGAATCACCGGGTGCATTCATGCGAAATG
>JANNNM010000460.1:0-6757 GCA_031398535.1 Betaproteobacteria bacterium
GTGTTCACGCGGCACTGGCCGCCTGCCGCCTGATTCCTGCGCATTGCGATGCCCCACTCCGCCGCTGCGCTGGCCGAGCTGCTCGCGCATCCCGCGATCTGGCGCGGCGACGACTGCGCCGTCGATCCCGCGGTCGTGCCCTCCGGCTTCGCCGCGCTCGATGCGGTGCTGCCCGGCCACGGCTGGCCGCAGGGTGCGCTGACGGAGCTGCTGCTCGAACGCGAAGGCATCGGCGAGATCCGGCTGACGCTGCCGGCGCTGGCACGGCTGCAGGCCACCCATCGCGACGTGGTGTGGATCGCGCCGCCGTGGCGGCCCTATGCGCCGGCGCTGGCCGCCGCCGGCATCGATCTCGCGCGCCTGCACATCGTCCACAGCGCGCAGCCGAAGGATGCGTTGTGGGCCTTCGAGCAGGCATTGCGCGCGCCGGAATGCGGCGCCGCCTTCGCGTGGCTGCCCACGCACGACGAGCGCCTGCTGCGCCGGCTGCAGGTGGCCGCGCGCGATGGCCGCACGTGGGGCGCGCTGTGGCGGCGCCCGGGGCAGCACGGCAGCGCCACCGCCGCACCGTTGCGCCTGGCACTGGCGCCGCACGAAGGACAACTGGCGGTGCGCGTGATCAAGCGCCGCGGCGCGGGCCTGCCGCAGCCGGTGCTGATCGACATCGATGCCGCCGCCGGCGCGCCGCATCTCGAGCCCGTGGCGAACCGGCCGCGCTTCGCCAACGGCGTGATCGCGCCACCCCGCCTGCAGTCCGGCACGCAATGAAGGAAGCCCGCATGTCCCCTCTCGCGCATCATCTCTACACGATGGCCTGCAACAACGCGTGGGCCAATCACCGGCTGTTGAAGGCATGCGCGATGTTGTCGCAGGACGATTTCGTCGCGCCGCGCACCAGCTTCTTCCCGTCCATCAAGTCGACGCTCAACCACAACCTGATGGTCGACGCGTTCTATCTCGATTGCCTCGAGCGCTCGCTGCATGGGCAGCCGCCCGATCTTTCGCCGCGCAGCTGGGAGGAAGTCCACGTCACGTGCGCCGCGATCCTCGCTGCGCAGCATGCCATGGACCGGCGGCTGTGCGACCTGTGCCATGGGCTGGCCGACGCGCAGCTCGACGCCACGATCGAGATCCCGCGCCGCGCGGGCCTCCAGCGTGACAGCACCACGCGCATCCTGGCGCATCTCTTCGAGCACCAGATCCATCATCGCGGCCAGGCGCATGCGATGCTGGCGGGCACCCCGGTGCCCCCGCCGCAGCTCGATGAATTTTTCTGCGCCAACGAAGCCCAGCTGCGGGCCGCGGAGCTGGCGGAGATCGGCTTGAGCGAAGAGGCGATCTGGGCCAGGAGCTGAAGTGCTCTGGGCCTGCCTGCTCTTTCCGCACCTGCCGCTCGATGTGTTCGCGCGCGGGCAATCGCCGGCGCAGGCGGCGCAACCCTTCGTCGTCAGCAGCGGCGGGCACTATCCGCGCGTGATCGCAATCAACGCCGCCGCGCGCGAAGCGGGCATCCGCACCGACCAGCTGCTGTCAGGCGCGCTGGCGTTGGCACCGCACCTCGTGCAGCGCGACCGCGATGCCGCCGCCGAAACCCGCGCGCTGGAGCAGCTCGCCACATGGGCGCTGACGTTCACGCCGATGGCCTGCATCGCGCCGCCCGATGCGGTGCTGGCTGAAATCGGCGGCAGCCTGCAGCTTTTTTCCGGATTGCCGCGCCTCGTGTCGCGGCTGGTGGCCGGGGCGCACGCGCTGGGTTATGCACCGCGTCTTGGTCTCGCGCCCACGCCGGGGGCGGCGCTGCTGCTGGCGCGCGCGGGCCATGCGGCGCCGGTTACGTCGACGGCGCAACTCGAAGCCGCGCTGGCGCCGGTTCCATTGACGCTGCTTGATCTCGACGAACGCACGCGCACCACGCTGCACGAGGCCGGCATCACGCGCTTCGGGCAGGCCATTGCGCTGCCGCGCGATGGCCTCGCCCGCCGCTTCGGCCGCGACGTGATGGAAACGCTGGACCGCACGCTGGGCCGCATGCCCGATCCACGTCCCGCGCACATTCCCGCGCCGCGCTTCACCGGCACGCTGGACCTGCCCGCACCGGTGCACGATGTGGAGGCGCTGGGCTTCGGCGTGCAGCGACTGGTGCAGGAACTCTCCACCTGGCTGACGGCGCGCGGGCTTGGCATCGTGCGGATGACGCTCACGCTGAAGCACGAGCGGCACATGCGGCAGCGCGGCGTGCCCGCCACCGTGGTGCCCTTCGCGCTGGGCGCGCCGGCGCGCACGCCAGCCCACCTGCTGGGTGTATTGCGCGAACGGCTGGCGCGGGTCGTGCTGCCTGCCTCCGTCGAAACCATCGCGCTCGTCAGCGACGACGTGACGCCGCTCGCGGGCCGCAATCTCGGCCTGCTGCCGGGCGACGAAGCCGATGCCGTCACCGTGCCGCTGCTCGACCGGCTGCGCGCGCGCCTGGGCGACGGTGCGGTGACCTCGCTGCTGCCGCAGGCCGAGCACCGGCCCGAGCGCGCGCTGGCCGACAGCGCCATCGCGGCCGGTACCCGGCGTCAAGGCATGAGCCTCGCGGCGCCCAAGCGCGGCACCCGGCCCGCGCCCGCGCTGCCGTTGCCCGACGCACCGCGCCCGCTGTGGCTGCTGGCCGAGCCGCAACCACTGGCGCATCTGCTGGAAACGCAACCATGGGTGCTGTGCGACGGCCCCGAACGCATCGAATCGGGCTGGTGGGATGGCGGCGACGTGCGCCGCGATTACTTCGTCGCGCGCACACCCGATGCCGAGACGGTGTGGATCTATCGCGATCACCGCTATGGCATCGAGGATGGCGAGTGGTTCCTGCACGGGTTGTTCGCCTAGCCTCGATCAAACTCGCCAAGTCATGCTACGTTACGGCCCCAACGGACCCTATAAACGTCAAGAAAGCCTGCCATGTCCAAAGACCGCGCCACCATCGGCACCAACGGGCTGCCGCTGCCCATCCTGCCTCCCGAGCGCGACGCGCGCGTATGGGCACGCCTGGTCCGCGTGATGTTCTACACCCCGGGCTTCCTGGCGCTGCTGCTGCTGAAGGCCGGTGAACCGGCCAGCTTCGGCATCACGGTGGAGCTGCTGATGCTGTCGAGCGCGGCCGCCATCGTGGGCGGCCTCTTCATCGGCACGCAATCAAGCGATGCCGGTGCGGATCATTCCTCGCGCGTCGGCACGTGGAGCGGCGCGCTGATCATCGAGTTGCTGGCCGTCGTGCCGCTGCTGTGCGCCATGCTGTCGCTGTTCCATGAACTCGCCACCAGCGAGCTGCTGCATGCCAAGGCCCCCAACGCCGTCGCCATCCCGCTCGGCCTGTCCGAATTGCTGCCCGGCATGGCCATCCTGCCTTTCATGCTCTACCAGCTGGCTGGCTTCGGCACGTTGCACTACATCGTGCCGCGGCCGGTGAACTGGGCCATCAATCTCGGCATCCTCGGGCTGATCATCGCGTGCTACGTGGCCAACCGCATGAGCGCATTCACCGTGGAACGCGTGACGGCCGGCGTGCTGGTGGTGGGGATGGCCATCCTCGTCGTCTACGGCGTGCTGAAGCTGCGGCAGATGCAGACCACCTACGATGAATTCAGCCCGGCGAAGGCGCCGAAGGCTGCTGCCTAGATCCCTGCCCACCAGTGGTAGCCCTGGTCTTCCCAGAAGCCGCCCTTGCCGCCGGCGATGTTGGCGAAGCTGTCGACGAATTCGATGGCGGTGATGAACTTGGCGTGCTTGTAACCCAGCTGCCGCTCGACGCGCAGCCGCAGCGGCGCGCCGTTGGGTACCGGTAGCGCGGCGTCGTTCATGTCGTAGGCAAGGATGGTCTGCGGATGCACGGCATCGTCGAGGTCGATGCTTTCGTAATAGAAATCGGTGTTGTTGTCGCCCATCGGGTCGGCGCAGTAGAAAACGACGAACCGCGCTTCTGGTTTCGGCTGCACCGCCGCCAGCAACGACGCCACGGGTACGCCCTTCCACTTGGCGATGGCGCTCCAGCCTTCGACGCAATCGTGCCGGGTGATCTGCGTGCGCGCCGGCAACGCGCGCAACTCTTCAAGCGAGAAGCTGCGCGGCTGCGCCACCATGCCGCCCACGGCCAGCCGGTAGTCCGCAAAACCCGACGCCACCCACGCGTTGTACTCCGCCGTGCCGGGGTCGTCCGACCCATTGCTGCGAAAGAACGGCGAGCGATCGGCCTCGGCGAACTCCTGCGCCATCGACTTGCGCCCCGCCACCGCGCGGGCCAGGCCTTCGGTCATGCCATTCACCGAATCCAGCACCTTGGGAAACCACTCGGTGCGCGACAGGTTGTCGCACCCGGCCAGCAACGCGCCGGAGGCCACGGCCGCGGTACGCGTGAAGAAACTGCGCCGCGACGGGCGCCGTTCAAGCTTCATGATGGGTTGCCTCGTTCGTGATGCGATAGCGGCCGGTGATCATCGAACGCAGGTTGTTCCACAATCCGGTGATGATCACTTGGAACACGTGGATGACCACGAAGGCCACCAGCAGCCACGCGATGATGAAATGGATCGTGCGCGCCGATTGCCGGCCGCCGACGATGTCGACCCAGCCGGTAATGGCGGCGTTGAACCACGGCGACATGCCGAAGCCCATCAGGATGACCATGGGCAGCAGGCCGAAGATGACGACCAGGTAGGCGAGCTTCTGCAGCACGTTGTATTCGCGCGCCGCCTCACCCGTGGCATGGCGGAAGCGCAGGTGTTCGCGGATGGAGGCGCCGATGCCGCGCAGCTCGGTGCCCTTGGGGGCCAGGTCGCGCGCCAGGTGCCGGCTGAAGATCGCATACAGCACGAACAGCAGGCCGTTGATCGCGAAGATCCATGCGAAGAAGAAGTGCCACGAACGCGCCATCGACAGCCACTGCGCGCCGGGGATCATCATCCAGGTCGGAAACGTGGACGGATGCGGTTCGCCACCAGGACCGCGCGAGACCCCAAGAAAGCCGGTGGTGTCGTACTCGGCGCCGAATACGCGGGTGACGCCCTGCAGCGAACCATTCGGCGCCTGCCGCGCGCCGATCTCGAGCATTGGCGGCGTGCCGTTGTACGACGACTTGCCCCAGTTCAATGCGGGATAGGCATTGAAGATCTGCAATCCGCTCATGAACAGCACGGTGACCGCGATCACATTGATCCAGTGCATCACGCGCACCGGCAGCTTGTGGCGGTAGTACAGGTAGGTGCCGGCGGGCGGCGCAGTGGCGGCGGCGGTCATGGATTGGGTTCCGAATCGATCAAGGCAGCGAGGTCGAATGCGGGGGCATCCCACCGGCGCCCATGAGTCGCGCGCCGGTATCCCCACCTTACACGGGGAGACGCTGCAACGTCGACCCGTACAATGGGCCGATGACCGACGCCGCGCCCTATGCCGACCTGACGCCCGACCGCCTGCTGGACGCCGTGGAAAGCACAGGATATCGCACCGACGGGCGGATGCTGGCCCTCAACAGCTACGAAAACCGCGTCTACCTGATCTATGGCGAGGAGGCCGCGCCGATCGTCGCCAAGTTCTATCGCCCGGCGCGCTGGACCGACGCGCAGATCCTGGAGGAACACGCCTTCGTCGCCACGCTGGAGGAACGCGAGATTCCGGCGGTGGCCCCGCTCGTCCTCAACGGCGCGACGCTGCATCATTTCGCCGGCTTCCGCTTCGCGCTGTATCCACGCCGCGGCGGCCGCACGCCCGAGCTCGATGCACCCGGCGTGCTCGAATGGATCGGCCGCTTCATCGGCCGCATCCATGCCGTCGGCGCGACGGCGCCCTTCGCCACGCGTCCGGCCCTCGACATCGCAACCTTCGGCGATGAATCGCGCGCCTTCGTCCTCGACCACGATTTCATTCCACCGGATCTCGCCGACGCCTATCGCAGCGTCTCGACGATGGCGCTCGATGGCGTGCGCCATTGCTATGAACGTGCCGGCACGGTGAACACGCTGCGGCTGCACGGCGATTGTCACGCCAGCAACATCCTGTGGACGCCGGATGGTCCGCACTTCGTCGACTTCGACGACGCGCGCACCGGCCCCGCCGTGCAGGACCTGTGGATGCTGCTGTCCGGTGACCGGACGGAGATGCGCAAACAATTGGGCGACCTGCTGGCGGGCTACGAGGACTTCGCGGACTTCGACCGGCGCGAGCTGCACCTGATCGAAGCGCTGCGCACGCTGCGACTGCTGCACTACGCGGCATGGATCGCCCGGCGCTGGTCCGACCCGGCCTTCCCCGTCGCGTTCCCGTGGTTCAACACGCAGCGCTATTGGCAGGATCGCATCCTGGAGTTACGCGAGCAGATTGCCGCAATGGACGAGGCCTGGGGCTAGGCAGGCCGGACGGCATCAATCCTGGTCGGGCAGCCGGACGATCGTCACCGGCACGTGAGCCGCGTGCAGCACTTCGTGCGAGACCGAGCCGAGCAGCGCACTGCGCAGCGGCCCGGTGCCACGGCCCCCCATGATGATCGCATCGCAATCGAAGCGACTGGCAATGTCGACGAGCGTATGCGCGGGGTCGCCGGTGCCCACCTCGACCTCGTATTCGAGGCCGGCCGACCGGATCATCTCCTTGCCCGCTTCGATCGCATGCAGTCCGGCGGCTTGCGTGGCTTTCGCGAGCACCTCGGCATCGGGCACCATCACCACTTCATAGAGATGCGTCGGCTCCTGCACGTTGGCCAGCACGAAGGTGGCACGGAGACCGCCGT
>JANNNM010000461.1:0-2321 GCA_031398535.1 Betaproteobacteria bacterium
GGCCCGCCCCGCCGCATCGACGAACGACTGCCGGATTCTCCGCATCTCCGGCTTCGTCAGTGCGTGCGGCGTGAGCCAGCCAGGTCCAATCGCATTGTCGCCCGGGGCAACGATTGGCCAGGCGACATCGCCGCGTTGTGCGTCAGTGGCGTCGAGCGGACCGTTGCCGAACCACGGCCGCTGCATGCTGGCCTTGCGCCCCGCATGGCCCAGCTGCATGCCGGCAGCTGCGCCCATCGACTTCACGAACGCCACCGCGCGCTGCACCGGCGCGATATGCGCATCGGACCACAGCCCGAGATCACCATGCGTGATGCGGCCTTCCGGCAACACCGCGGTGGCCTCGGTGAACACGAGCCCGAAGCCACCCATCGCGAACTGCGCGAGATGCGCGAAGTGCCAATCCTGCGCCATGCCGTCGATGGCCGAGTACTGGCACATCGGCGACACCACGGTGCGATTGCGCAGCGTCAGCCCACGCAGCGCCAACGGCGAGAACAGATGCGACTTCGGCGCCGCCACCACGGAATCAGCCACCCGCGTGTCCGCCACGATGCGCCCAGCCGGTCATCCGCCGTTCCAGCACCGCGAAGGCCTCATACATTGCCATCGCCATCGCGCCGATGACGAAGAGCCCCGCAAACACCAGCGGCATCTTCATCGACGAGCCGGCGGACATCATCAGGTAGCCGATGCCGTCGTTCGACGCCACGGTCTCCGACACCACGGTGCCGACGAAGGCCAGCGTGATCGACACCTTGAGTGAGGCGAAGAAGAACGGCAGCGAGCGCGGCAACCCCACCTTGAACAGGATGTCGCTCTTGGTCGCGCCCAGCGAACGCAGCACGTCTTCCAGTTCCGGCTCCAGCGTCGCGAGCCCTGTCGCCACATTGACGACAATCGGGAAGAAGCTGATGAGGAACGCAGTGAGGATTGCTGGCACGGTGCCGATGCCGAACCACACGACCAGGATCGGCACGAACGCCACTTTCGGGATGGCGTTGAACGCCACCAGCAGCGGATACAACCCGCGATACACGAAGCGCGACATCCCCACCGCCACGCCAAGCGACAGCCCCACGACCACGCCGATCGCAAACCCGATCATCGTCGTCCAGAAGGTCTGCCATGCATGATGCGCGATGGGCTTCGCATACTCGACCAGTGCCTGCGCGATCGTGTACGGGCTGGGGAAGATGAAGTCCGATACCTTGAAGATCGAGCAGATCGCCTGCCAGATGAGCAGGATGGCGGCAAGCAGCATCCACGGCGCCCACTTCTCCAGCCGCATCTGCTGGTCGTGGGTCATTGCGCCACCGCGACCGTCTTGCGGATCATGCCGATGCGCTCGCGCATCTCGTGCACGATGCCGGAGAATGCGTCGGTGTAGGTCACTTCAAGATCGCGCGGGCGCGGCAGGTCGATCTCGCGCTTGGCCAGGATGCGGCCCGGCCGCTTGCTCATCACATACACGGTGTCGGCCAGGAACACCGCCTCGCGCAGGTCGTGCGTGACCAGGATGACGGTGAAGCGTTGCTCGGCCCACAGGTCGCGCAGGATGCACCACAGCTCTTCACGCGTGAACGCGTCCAAAGCGCCAAAGGGCTCATCCAGCAGCAGCATCTTGGGCTTGTGGACCAGCGCGCGGCAGATCGACGCGCGCTGCTGCATGCCGCCCGACAACTGCCACGGGAACTTGTCGTCGTAGCCGGCCAGGCCGACACTCTTCAACAGTTCGCGCGCTTTGTCGGCGTACTCGCTCTTTTTCGCCTTGAAGTTGGAGCGATACGGCTCGACGATTTCGAGCGGCAGCAGCACGTTGTCGAGCGTCGTGCGCCACGGCAGCAGGCTCGGCGCCTGGAAGGCCATGCCGCTGATCTTCAGCGGCCCGGTCACTGGCGCGCCGCCGATGGCGATCGAGCCCTTGCTGGGCATCTTCAGGCCGGTGGCGAGTTTCATGAACGTCGATTTGCCGCAACCCGAGGGGCCGACGATGGCGATGAACTCGCCAACGTTGAGCTGTAGCGTGATGTCTTCGACGGCAAACTGCTGCTGGGCCAGCAGTTCGTCGTTGTAGGCGAGCCAGACGTTCTTGAAGTCGACGAAGGCGGTCATGCGTGGGCCTCCGTTCGCGCTGAGCTTGTCGAAGCGCCGCGCGTAGGCTTCGACAGGCTCAGCCTGAACGGACCTTATTTCTTCACTGGCGGCAGGATGTTGAGTTCAGCCTTGCTCGGCAGGTACTCATCGCTCCACACCGCGCCCGCATCGACGCGCGTCTTCGTCGCAAATGCATCGCTGACTTGCGACGCCATCAGCGACAG
>JANNNM010000507.1:0-3394 GCA_031398535.1 Betaproteobacteria bacterium
AGGATGCGGAAACGCTCGGCGTAAGCGTTGGACACGACCGCCGTGACGGCGCCGAGATCCACCTTCAGCGGATCGATGTGCAGGTAGGGGATCTTGAGCTTGGCGGCCAGCCACTCGACGATAAAGTCGAGCGTCATCATCTTGTGCGGCGGCTTGACGGACTTCCAGCGCATCGCGGCGATGGTTTCGAGCGGGTGATCGTACTGCTTGGTCCGGACCCGCAGCATGTTCTCGGTGTCGGCAGCCGCGACGAGGCCGTCGGCCACCATCAGCTTCAGGATGTCCTCGAGCCGCAGCCGGCGGTCGGGCTGCTTGGGGGGCGGGGGCACGCGCGCCGGCGGGCCGGCCGACTGACCGGCGCCGGTGGGCGGGAAGGTGGTGCCGGGCAGCGGAGTTGCCATCTGCCTACTCTACACTGCCACCGTTGGTTCCGGCACCTGGAACACCTCGCGCAGGTACTTCACGTACGACGGGTCGTAATCCATCGATTTCGAGGGCTCGTCGCTGATCTTGGCCACGGGCTGGCCGTTGCAGCGCGTCATCTTGATCACGATCTGCAGCGGCTCGTAGCCGAGATCATTGGTGAGATTGGTGCCGATGCCGAAGGAGGTCTGCGCGCGCCCCTTGAAGTGTTCATACAGGCGGATGGCGACCGGCATGTTCAGGCCGTCGGAGAACACCAGCGTCTTGGTGCGCGGGTCGATCCGCATCTTCTGGTAGTGCGCGATCATCTTCTCGCCCCATTCGAACGGATCGCCGGAGTCGTGGCGGACACCGTCGAAGAGCTTGCAGAAGAAGAGGTCGAAGTCGCGCAGGAAGGCGTCCATGCCGCACACGTCGGACAGCGCGATCCCCAGGTCGCCGCGATACTCGCGGGCCCACATGTTGAACGCGAAGGTCTGCGAATCGCGCAGCCGCGGCCCCACGGCCTGGCAGGCCTGCAGGTACTCGTGGGCCATCGTGCCCAGCGGGGTCAGCCCGTGTTCCTGCGCGAACTTCACGTTGCTGGTGCCGACGAAATGCGCGCCCAGCCCGCTCTTCAGCGATCCCACCACCTCGTCCTGCCAGGCGCGCGAGAAACGCCTCCGGGTGCCGTAGTCGGCGATGCGGAAGTCGGGGCTGGCAACACCATTGCCTAGCGCGATCTTGGCGGCCAGCCGCGTGCGGCCTTCCGCCAGGTTCGGCTGCGGCACGTTGTGGCGGTAATACACCTCGGACACGATCGCCAGCACCGGCACCTCGAACAGGATCGTATGCAGCCACGGTCCCTTGATCGTGATGTCGATCTCGCGCGGCGACCCCGGGATGCGGGTGACCTTGATGAAGCGTGCGTCGAGGTGGAAGAGTCCCAGCAGGTCGACGAAGTCGCTCTTGAAGAACCGCCAGCGGCGCAGGTACGCAAGCTCGTCCTGCGTGAAGCGGAGATCGCACAGCGCGCGGATTTCGGCCTCGATCTCCTCGACGTACGGCGACAGGTCCACGCCGGGGTTGCGGCACTTGAAGCGGTACTCGACCTGCGCCTCGGCGAAGTGATGCTGCACGACCTGCATCATCGTGAACTTGTAGAGGTCGGTGTCGAGCAGCGACGGGATGATCATCAGCGGATTGCGCACGGGCGCAGACAGGGACGGACGCCGATGGTACCCGCGGCAACGCGCGGCGTCCAAGGCGGGAGGACTATTCGACCTTCGTGCTGCCGTCCGGAACGATGCGGATCGACCGCGCCAGCACGATGGCCAGCAGCGTGCACACGACCGCGCACCATCCCACCCAGTGGTATCGCGTCAGCGTGCCGTCGACGGCGCGGCCGATGATGAGGCCGGCCAGCAACGACGCGATGCCCGACCCAAGTTGCTGTACGGACCCGGAGAAACTCATGAAGCTGCCGCGCAGCCGCGGTTCCACGCTGCCGCTGACCAGCGCCAGCGCCGGACCGAAGCGCCCGGGCACGAACACGAAGAACAGCACGAAGACGCCCATCATCACGGTCAGCGGCACCGGCACCATGTTCGTCATGATCAGCAGCGGCGCCAGGGAAATGAAGCCCAGGATCGTGAACACCTTCTTCTTGCCGTGCTTGTCCGCCAGCCGACCGATCCATTGCGCGGTGAAGAGCGTGGTGAGGCCACCGGCGAAGTAGAGCCACGGCAGTTCGGTCTCGAGGACGCCCGCATTGGAGACTGCGTAGGCCGCGATGAACGGCACGACGAGGAACACGCTCATCATCAGCGCCAGCATGAAGGCAAAGGCGCGCAGGTGATTGGGCACGCCCAGCAGCGCGCGCAACTGCGTGACCGGATTGCGCGTCTGCCGGTCACGCAAGTTGGCGTCGAGCGGCGGCAGGATGCGCCACGCGACCACAGCCAGCACCAGCGCGAAGGCGGCCAGCCCCAGGAACGGCGCGCGCCACGAGTAGTGCGCGGCCAGCCACAGGCCCAATGGCACGCCCATCACGGCGGACAGCGAGAACGATGCGGCAATGACCGCCGTGCCGCGCGCACGTCGCGCGTACGGCAGGACATCCGCCACGATGGTCAGCACCAGCGCGCCGATCACGCCGCCGAATACGCCGGCGACGATGCGCGCTCCCAGCAGCAGTGGGTACGACGTCGCCAGCCCGCACAGCGCCGTGGCCACGACCAGGCCGCCGAACATGATCAGCAACGCCCGCTTGCGCGATACATGATCGACCCAGAACACGGCGACGAAGCCGCTCGCGGCCGCGGCGAACGTGTACGACGACACCAGGAACCCGAAGTGCTGCGGGTCGAGCTCGAAGGTCCGCATCAACGTCGGCCCCAACGGCATGATGATCATGAAGTCGAGGATGTTGGCGAACTGCATCGCGGCCAGCGTCAGCAGCAGCAGCAATTCGCGCGGCGGCGCGGGCGCCGTGACGACGGCAACCGGGTCGCTTTCGGATAAGGCAGGTGTGGACACGAGCGACAAACTATAAATGACTATCGGTCAGTTAGAGTACCACGACTCCACCAAGGTCCGTCCCTGCGAACCTTGCGCGTCCGCTCAGGGCAATGACAAGTCGACGGGCTGCGAATTGATCAGGCAGGTCCAGCAGCCACCAATGGCGGCAGCTTCGATCAGCCACGAATAGGTGTTGATATGCGGAGTCGTTGCATCCGCATTGGCGTATGCGGCAGACCCATCACCCTGAGGGGACAAGGTGTAGGTGCGGACTGCAACATGCGGTCGGGTGCTGAAGTTGACCCAGTTCAAATGGTTGCTGAGAACTTCCAGCGCACTCGGACTGCTGATGAAGGGTGCCTCGAAGTAAACCCCTTGAAATGCCCGGCCGGTCGTGGTCCACCCTTGGTTGACTTGCATCCCGTTGGCGTCGATTGCCGTTCCCGCCTTGACGACGATACCCCCTGGAAAC
>JANNNM010000590.1:0-5835 GCA_031398535.1 Betaproteobacteria bacterium
CCTGCCGCAATGCGAGATGCAACTCGCGCCGGGCGGCCTTCACGGCATCGGACGCGTCGCGGTGATCATGGTCGCCGGCAGCGGCCTGGACGAGGTCGGCGTGCGTCTGGCCAAACGTCCACAGCCGCTTCAGGAAGCGCGAACCGCCTTCCACGCCGGTGTCCGACCAGACGGCCGAATCCTCCGGCGAACCGGCGAACATCACGTAGAGGCGCGCGGTGTCGGCGCCGAAGCGGTCGACCAGCGTCTGCGGATCCACGCCGTTGCGTTCCGACTTGCCCATCTTGCCCACGCCGCCGTATTCCACCGGCTGGCCATCGGTCTTGTGCACGCCGCCGCTGATATGGCCGGCGGCATCGAGCGTGACCGTCACCTCCTCGGGCGGGATGTAGTCGACCGCGCTGTTGGCGTTGCGCCGGAAGAAGATGTGGTTGAGCAGCATGCCCTGCGTGAGCAACCGCGTGAACGGCTCGTCGACGCGCACAAGACCCATGTCGCGCATCACTTTGGTCCAGAAGCGCGCGTAGAGCAGGTGCAGGATGGCGTGCTCGATGCCGCCGATGTACTGGTCCATCGGCATCCAGTAGTCGTTGCGGCGGTCCACCATCATCGGCGCATCGGGGCTGGTATAGCGCATGAAGTACCACGATGAATCGACGAACGTATCGAGCGTATCGGTCTCGCGCTTCGCCGCCTTGCCGCACTTGGGGCACGGCACGTCGGTGAAATCGGCGCGCTTCGCCAGCGGGTTGCCGCTGCCGTCCGGGACGCAATCCTCCGGCAACACCACCGGCAGGTCCGCTTCGGGCACGGGCATCGCACCGCAGACATCGCAATGGATGATCGGGATCGGCGTGCCCCAGTAACGCTGGCGCGACACGCCCCAGTCGCGCAACCGGTACGTCACCTTCTTCTCGCCGAGGCCCTTGGCCGCGAGATCGGCGGCCACCGCCTCGACGGCGGCGTCGAAGTGCAGCTCGTCGTACTTGCCGGAGAACACGCAGCGGCCGCGCGTCTTGTCGGCGTACCAGGGCTGCCACGCATCCGTGGAAAACGCCTCGTTCTCCACCGCGATGACCTGTTCGATGGGCAGGCCGTATTTCTTCGCAAACGCGAAGTCGCGCTCGTCGTGCGCGGGCACACCCATCACCGCGCCGTCGCCGTAGCTCATCAGCACGTAGTTGCCGATCCAGACCTCGACCGCCGTGCCGGTGATCGGATGCGCGACGAAGAGACCGGTGCGCATGCCCTTCTTCTCCATCGTCGCCATGTCGGCTTCGATGACGGAGCCGTGCTTGCATTCCTCGATGAACGCCGCGATGGCGGGGTTGCCCGCCGCCGCGTGCGCGGCCAGCGGATGCTCGGCCGCCACGGCGCAGAACGTGACGCCCATGATCGTGTCGGCGCGCGTGGTGAACACCCACAGCTTGCCTTCATTGATGGGCTTGCCGTCGGCGCCATGGATGTCGTGCGGGAACGCGAACCGCACGCCGACGCTCTTGCCGATCCAGTTGGCCTGCATCGTCTTCACGCGTTCGGGCCAGCCGGGCATCGCGTCGAGCGAGGACAGCAATTCCTCCGCGTAATCGGTGATGCGCAGGTAGTACATGGGGATCTCACGCTTTTCCACCAGCGCGCCGGAGCGCCAGCCGCGCCCGTCGATCACCTGCTCGTTGGCCAGCACCGTCTGGTCGACCGGGTCCCAGTTGACCGTGCCGGTTTTGAGATAGGCGATGCCCTTCTCGAGCAACTTCAGGAAGAACCACTGGTTCCACTTGTAGTACGACGCGTCGCAGGTGGCGAACTCGCGC
This sequence comes from Betaproteobacteria bacterium, assembly GCA_031398535.1. Taxonomy (GTDB): domain Bacteria; phylum Pseudomonadota; class Gammaproteobacteria; order Burkholderiales; family Casimicrobiaceae; genus VBCG01. Next base: position 1,812 of record JANNNM010000590.1, read on the forward strand.
GACCAGTCGATGGCCCAGCCCATGACCTGGCATTGCGCCTTCATGGCCTCGATGTTCTCGCGCGTCCACTTGGCGGGCGCCACGCCGTTCTTCATCGCCGCGTTTTCCGCCGGCAGGCCGAACGCATCCCAGCCCATCGGCATCAGCGTGTTGTACCCGCGCATCCGCAGGTGCCGGTACATCATGTCGTTGATCGTGTAGTTGCGCACATGCCCCATGTGCAGCTTGCCCGAGGGGTAGGGCAGCATCGACACGCAGTAGTACTTGGGCTTCTTCGAGTCGTCAGGCGCGCGATAGACATCGGCGGCGCGCCACGCCTGCTGCGCGGCGGCCTCGATGGCGGTGTGGTCGAACGGTTTCATGGGCGGGGCGGACATGGTTCACGCGATTGGTGGAGCAAGCCGTCGATTATAGCGACGAGGGGTGCGCTATCCCGGCAGCGATGGCGCCAGCAGCACCCACAGGCCCAGTCCGGCGAACAGGGCTGCCGCCGCGATGCGCACGGCACGGAATGGAATCCTGTCGGCGGCGGCGCGCCCGATGAATACGGTCGGCACGTTGACCAGCAGCATGCCGAGCGTGGTCCCGACCACGACCGCGACCAGCGACGGGAACCTGGCCGCCAGCATCACGGTGGCCACCTGCGTCTTGTCGCCCATCTCGGCCAAGAAGAACGCCACGAGCGTGACGCCGAACACGCCCCAGCGCGACGTGGCCGGCGCGTCGCCGTCATCGAGCTTGTCAGGGACCAGCGCCCACGCCGCCACGGCGAAGAACGACAGTGCCAGCAGCCAGCGCAGGATGTCCGCCGGCACCACGCCGCGCACCCAGTTGCCCACCCAGCCGGCGATCGCATGGTTGAAGAGCGTGGCGACGAAGATCCCGGCGATGATCGGCCAGGGCTTGCCATAGCGTGCGGCCAGCACCAGCGCCAGCAATTGCGTCTTGTCACCGAGCTCGCCGACGGCAACGATGGCAGTGGAGACGAGCAGCGCTTCGAGCATCGGGAGGGCCGCGACCCGCATTGCGGCGCACTATGCTATTGTCATAGTCCGGTGCCTGCGCGTTCGGTACAGTCGGAAAAGACGATAATTATAGCTGTGGCCGGGAACCTCTTCCGGCCGGAAGCCGCCCAACAGGGCGTCGTCTCGAACGGTCCCGACCCTTCCATGCTGCGATTGCTTCATCTGGCCTTCCTGCTGTTGCTGCTCGCCACGGGCGGGTCGGAGGTCGCCCACGCGGCGCCCGTCAGGACGGCCCATGTCGAGGCCGAGCTGGTCGCCGAAAAGACCGCTTTCGTGCCCGGGCAACCCACCATGGTGGCGCTGCGCCTCAAGATGGCGGACGGCTGGCACACCTACTGGCAGAACCCGGGGGATTCCGGCCTGCCCACGTCCATTGCCTGGACGCTGCCGCCGGACATGGTGGTCGGCCCCATCCAGTGGCCCGCGCCCCACGCGCTGCCGTCCGGGCCGCTGGTCAATTTCGGCTACGAAGGCGAAGTCCTGCTGCTGATCGAGATGCAGGTGCCGGCCGATGCCGTCCCCGGCAGCACGCGAACGCTCAGCGCCAAGGCCGAATGGCTGGTCTGCCGCGAGACCTGCATCCCGGAGGAAGCGACGCTCGAACTGGTCCTGCCGGTGGCCGCCCGCGCCGACGTCTATCCGCAATGGGGCACCGCCATTGACGCCACGCGCGCTGCGTTGCCCGCGCCCGCCAAGGGCTGGCTGTTCGCCGCCAAGGGTGACGGCAACAAGGTCATCGTCACCGCCACCGCGCCTGCCGGCGCGCCGGCGCCCGGCAATGTCCACTTCTTTCCGTACCAGGACGGCCGCATCGAGCCGGCGGGCAAGCAGACCTTCGTCCGCGACGCCAACGGCACCTTCGTCCTGACGCTGCCGGTGGCCTACCAGCTGGCGGCCGACTTCAAGCGCGTGTCGGGGGTGCTGACGGCCAGCAAGGGACTGGCAGTGGGCGATGGACTGGTGGCCGCCACGACCATCGACGTGCCGCTGACGGGCACCGTCGTCGCCGGGCCGAAGCCGGTGGACGCCGCCGTTGCTGCGTCCACGTTCGCCGCGCCCAAGCCCGCTGCCGAAAACCTGTCGCTGTGGCTTGCCATCGTGTTCGCGTTTGTGGGTGGCGTCGTGCTGAACCTCATGCCCTGCGTATTCCCGGTGCTGTCGTTGAAAGTGCTGTCACTGTCCACGCCGGGGCATGAGGACACCCGGCGGTTGCGGATGGAAGGCCTCGCCTTCGGCGCAGGCGTGGTGGTCACCTTCGTCGCGCTCGCGAGCCTGCTGCTCGCGTTCCGCGCGGCCGGCGAACAACTGGGCTGGGGGTTCCAGCTGCAGTCGCCGGCCGTGGTCAGCGCGCTGGCCATCCTGTTCTTCGTGCTGGCGCTGAACCTGTCCGGCGCCTTCGAGTTCGCGCTGCTGGTGCCGTCGTCGGCCGCCGGCTGGAATGCCCGCAACCCGTATGTGAACGCCGCGCTTTCCGGCGTCCTGGCCGTCGTGATCGCCTCGCCGTGCACCGCGCCGTTCATGGGTGCGGCCATGGGCTTTGCGCTGGCGCAGCCGGCTGCGCTGACGCTGCTGGTGTTCGTGGCGCTCGGGCTCGGCATGGCCGCGCCCTTCGTTCTCCTCACGTGGTTCCCGGGCTGGCGGCGCCTGCTGCCGAGGCCGGGCGCGTGGATGGAACGGATGAAGCAGTTCCTGGCCTTCCCGCTGTACGCCACGGTGGCGTGGCTGGTGTGGGTGCTCGGTGCGCAGGTCGACAACGACGCCGTCGTCCGGCTGCTGGTCACGCTGGTGGTGCTGGCCTTCGCGCTGTGGGCGTGGCGCGCCTACCGGGGCGGCGGTGGCCGGGCCTGGAGCGCGGCGGGCATCGCGGGTTTCGTGGGCGCTATCTACGTGGTCGCGCCGCTGTTCGGGCCTGCCGCCGACAAGGACATGCCCACGCCGCAGGCGCGTACCACCATCGGCGCGATCGACCTGTGGCAGCCGTACACCCCGGCCAAGCTCGACGAGCTGACGGCGGGCGGCAAGCCGGTGTTCGTCGATTTCACCGCCGCCTGGTGCGTCACGTGCCAGGTCAACAAGCGGATGGTGCTGAACGACGCGGGCCTGAAGGACGAGTTTGCGCGCCGGGGTGTGCAGCTGGTGCGTGCCGACTGGACGCGCCGCGACCCCGCCATCACCAAGGCGCTGGCCGCCTTCGGCCGGCAGGGCGTACCGGTCTACGTGCTGTACAGGCCGGGGAAGGAACCGATGCTGCTGCCGGAGGTCCTTCAGAAGCAGACAGTGCTGGACGCGTTGGCTACACTGTAGCGCTCGCCGGGCCGGTGGCTGCTGACCCCCTCATTCGCTGGAGACGACCGTGAAATTGACTGCCTCGCTTCGTGCCTTGCCCCTGGTGCTGGCCCTCGCCGCAACGGTCGCTGTAGCCGCCCCCAGCGGGCCCGCGCCGGACTTCACCGTCGCCGACAGCACCGGCAAGCCGGTTCGCCTGTCCGACTACAAGGGCAAGTTCGTGGTCCTCGAGTGGACCAACCCGGAGTGCCCGTTCGTGCGCAAGCACTACGACAGCCAGAACATGCAGGGGCTGCAGAAGGAATTCGGCGCCAAGGACGTGGTGTGGCTGGCGATCAACTCCACCAACAAGAGCAGCGGCGAGTTCAAGACCGGCGCGCAGATGGATGCGTGGCTGAAGACGCAAGGCGCGGCGCCCAAGGCCACGCTGATCGACGCATCGAGCGAAACGGGTCGCGCCTATGCAGCCAAGACCACGCCGCACATGTTTGTCGTCGACCCGTCCGGCAAGATCGTCTACGGCGGCGCCATCGACGACAAGCGTTCGGCCAACCCGGCAGATGCCAAGACCGCCAACAATTACGTGCGCGCCGCGCTGACCGAGTCGATGGCCGGCAAGCCCGTCACCGTGGCCAGCACCACGCCCTACGGGTGCAGCGTCAAGTACTGATGTCCGCTGCTGCATGACCCACGTAAAAAAGGGGCCTGCCACT
>JANNNM010000635.1:0-8055 GCA_031398535.1 Betaproteobacteria bacterium
TGCCGCCGTTGAGCTTGCGCTCCACCGCGCGCGCGTAGCGCACGAACGCGCGCTCGCCCGACGTGCGCCAGTCGAACGCGCGCCATTGCTCCAGGCCCAACGCGATCAGGATGGCAAGGAGGCTCATCGTCTTAAGCGCGCGACGCGGCAACGGCGCATCACGACTTCAGTTCGTCGAGATCCCGGTAGCGCTCGAGTGCCTCGGGATTGGCCAGCGCCTCGATGTTGCGCACCTCGCGGCCATGCACGACGTTGCGCACCGCAAGCTCCACGATCTTGCCCGACTTGGTGCGCGGGATGTCGGCCACCGCCACGATGCGCGCCGGCACATGGCGTGGCGTGGTGTTGGTCCGCACCGTCTGCTTGATGCGGTCGGCCAGCTCCGTCGTCAGCACCTCGCCGTCGCGCAACCGGACGAACAGCACCACGCGGACGTCGCCCACCTCGCCCGGCGGCCAGTCCTGGCCGATCACGAGGCTTTCGACGACCTCCGGCAACTGTTCCACCTGCCGGTAGATCTCAGCCGTGCCGATACGCACACCGCCGGGGTTGAGCGTGGCATCCGACCGGCCGTGGATGATGAGGCCGTCGTGCTCGGTCAGCTCGACCCAGTCGCCGTGGCACCACAACCCGGGGAAGCGATCGAAGTACGCGACGTGGTACTTGGCGCCGTCAGGGTCGTTCCAGAAGCGCACCGGCATCGACGGGAACGGCGACTTGCACACGAGCTCGCCCTTCTCGCCGATGAGCGGCGTGCCGTCCTCGTCGTAGACATCGACGTCCATGCCGAGGCCGCGCGCCTGCAGCTCACCGCGCCACACGGGCAGCGTGGGCGCGCCCAGTGCAAAGCACGACACGATGTCGGTGCCGCCCGAGATCGACGACAGGCACAGGTCCTTCTTCACGCACTGGTACACATAGTCGAAGCTCTCGGGCGACAGCGGACTGCCGGTCGAGAACATCGTGCGGATCGTGCGGAGGTCGAAGTCCTTGCGCGGGACCAGCGCGATCTTCTTCTGCGCGTCGATGTACTTGGCCGACGTGCCGAAGTGCGTCATCCGCTCGGCATCCGCCAGCGTCCACAGGATGCGGCCGCGATCAAGGAACGGGGAGCCATCGTAGAGCAGCAGCGTGGCGCCCGCGGCCATGCCCGAGGCCAGCCAGTTCCACATCATCCAGCCGCAGGTGGTGAAGTAGAAGAGACGATCGTCGCGCTTGAGATCGCCGTGCAGCAGGTGTTCCTTGAGGTGCTGCAGCAGCGTCCCGCCCGCGCCATGCACGATGCACTTCGGCACGCCGGTGGTGCCGGACGAGTAGAGGATGAAGAGCGGATGATCGAACGGCAGCTGCGCGTACTGGATGGGGCCGGCGATATAGGGGGCGAGCCACACGTCCCACGGTACGGCCCCCCGGATGGCCGAGAGGTCGTCCGATGCGCCTGCGCTCTGCTGCAGGTACGGCACGACGATCACGCGCTCGACCGATGGCAGCTGCGCGACGATGGCCGTCACCTTGTCGAGGATGGACACGGCCTTGCCGTTGTACCAGTAGCCGTCGACGGTGATGAGGATGCGCGGCTCGATCTGGCCAAAGCGGTCGAGCACGCCCTGGACGCCGAAATCCGGTGAGCACGACGACCAGATCGCGCCGCGCGAGGCCGCCGCCAGCATCGCGATGATCGTCTCCGGCATATTGGGCAGGTACGCGGCCACCCGGTCGCCGACGCCGATGCCCTGCGCTTCCAGCGCGCTGGCCGTGCGCGCCACCAGCGCATGCACATCCATGTGCGCGAGGCGGCGCTTGACCTTGTCCTCGCCCCAGAAGATGAACGCATCGGCGATGTCGTCGGCACGCCGGCGCTCGAGCAGGTTCTCCGCGTAGTTGAGCGTCGCGTCGGGGAACCACTGCGCCCCCGGCATCTTCTGCGCATCCTCCAGCACGCGGTCGCCGGGCTTGCCGATCACGCCGCCGAAATCCCAGACGGCGCGCCAGAAGTCCCACTTGTGATCGACGGACCAGCGCCACAGGCGGGCATAGGTACCCACATCCGCGCGGTGCCGCTGCGCGATGCCTTCGGCAAACCGCGTGATGTTGGCGGCGGCGATGCGTTCAGGCGACGGCGTCCAGAGCGGTTCCATCGCGTCAGCCCGCCAATGCGCGCAAGGGCGCGGCCACGCTGTCGGGAAGCGGCACCGGACGACCGGTCGCAACGTCGATCCACACCATCTTGGCCGCGCCCTCCGCGTATTTCTTCCCGTCGGCGTGGATGTCGTAGTAGCTGCCCACGCTGGTGCGCCCGGGATTCCCGAGGTACATGCGCACCTCGATGTCGCCGGGATAGACGAGCGGCACGAGGAAATCGCAGCTGGCGTTGACGATGACGGGACCTTCGCCGCCATCGTAGGGGATACCCGATGTGGCCCGCGCGTAGACCCATTCGATGCGGGCCTGTTCCATGTAGCGGAAATAGTTCGTGTTGTTCACGTGCCCGAGGGTATCCATGTCGCCCCAGCGCAGGGTTTGCCGCGAGGTATGAACGAGCAGGCGTGGTGAGGTCATCGGCGAATGGCGTGGCGAAGGCAATGGAGCCCGGGGCGTACCCGGGACAGGACGATGCGGACCGTGCCGTCGAATTATAATGGGCGTTGTTGAATTTGCCTCCCGAAAGCCTCCGGATGACCCGCGAAAGCATGGAATACGACGTCGTCGTCGTCGGTGGCGGCCCTGCCGGCCTGGCGGCCGCGATCCGCCTGAAGCAGCTTGCGGCGGAGAACAACCGCGAGGTCTCGGTCTGCATCCTTGAAAAGGGATCGGAGGTCGGCGCGCATATCCTGTCGGGCGCGGTGATCGATCCGCGGGCGCTGACCGAACTCTTCCCCGACTGGCAGGCACGCGGCGCACCGTTGACCACGGCGGTGACCGAGGATCGCTTCATGGTTCTTACGCCGGACAAGGCGTATCGCATTCCCAACGCGTTGCTGCCGCCGTTGATGAACAACCACGGCAACTACATCGTCAGCCTGGCCAATGTCTGCCGCTGGCTGGCGCGCGAGGCCGAGGCGCTGGGCGTCGAGATCTATCCGGGCTTTCCCGCCGCGGAACTGCTGTTCGACGCGGCCGGCGCGATACGCGGCGTCGCCACCGGCGACATGGGCGTGGCGCGCGACGGCACGCACAAGTCCGACTACCAGCCCGGCATGGAGCTGCTGGCCAAGTACACGCTGTTCGCCGAAGGCGCGCGCGGTTCGCTGTCGCAGGAACTGATGCAGCGCTTCAACCTGCGCGATGGCGTGGACCCGCAGAAGTACGGCATCGGCCTCAAGGAACTCTGGCAGGTGGCGCCGGAAAAGCACCAGAAGGGCCTCGTGGTGCACACGCAGGGTTGGCCGCTGGCGTCCGACACCGGCGGCGGCTCGTTCATGTATCACCTCGACGACGGCACGGTCGCGGTGGGCTTCGTCGTGCATCTCAACTACGAGAACCCGCATCTGTCGCCGTACGACGAGTTCCAGCGCTTCAAGACGCATCCGGCAATCCGCGGCACCTTCGAAGGCGGCAAGCGCCTCGCCTACGGCGCGCGCGCGATCAACGAAGGCGGCCTGCAGTCGGTGCCGAAGCTCACGTTTCCCGGTGGCGCGCTGATCGGCTGCGCGGCGGGCTTTGTGAACCTGCCGCGCATCAAGGGCAGCCACAACGCGATGAAGACCGGCATGCTGGCCGCCGACGCGGCCTTCGCGGCGCTGGGTGCGGGCCGCGCGCACGACGAGCTGGCAGCTTATCCGGATGCCTGGCGCACATCGTGGGTCTACGAGGACCTGTACAAGGTGCGCAACGTCAAGCCCGGATTGAAGTGGGGCATGTGGCTCGGCACGATGCATGGCGGCGCGCACATGTGGCTGAACGACCTCGGCCTGGGTGCGCTGGTGCCGTGGACGCTGCGCCATGGCAAGGCCGACCACGAGACCTTGCAACCCGCCGCGCAGATGCCGCGCATCGACTACCCGAAGTACGACGGCGTGCTGTCCTTCGACAAGCTCTCTTCGGTATTCCTGTCCAACACCAACCACGAGGAAGACCAGCCGGTGCACCTGCAGTTGCGCAATGCCGCCATCCCCGTGGACGTGAACCTGCGACTCTACGACGGGCCCGAGGCCCGCTACTGCCCGGCGGGCGTCTACGAGTTCGTCGCTGACGAGAACGCGGGGGGCACGGCGCGCCGGTTGCAGATCAACGCGCAGAACTGCGTCCACTGCAAGACCTGCGACATCAAGGACCCGAAGCAGAACATCCACTGGGTCACGCCCGAAGGCGGCGGCGGACCCAACTACACGAGCATGTAGCGCGCGCCGTTGCCGGTCAGCGGTTCCACAGCCACGCGGCGCCGCGCACGCCGCTTGAATCGCCGTGGCGGTGCTGCACGAGCCGCGTGTCGACGCGATCGGAGAACACCCACCGGCCCCATTGCGCCGGCACGTTGGCGTACAGCCGGTCGATGTTGGAAAGACCTCCGCCCAGCACGATCACATCCGGATCGAGCAGGTTGATCACGTGGGCCAGCGCACGCGCCAGCCGTTCCTCATAGCGCGCCATCGTCGCGCTGGCCGCGGCATCGCCCTGCTGTGACGCCGCGACGATCGCCTCGGCGGTGAGCATGCCGCCCGCGTGCAACGCATGGTCACGCGCCAGCGCGGGACCCGCGAGCCAAGTCTCGATGCACCCCGGGCGGCCGCAGAAGCAGGTGGCACCCGGTCGCTCGTCGTCGCGCGGCCACGGCAGCGGGTTGTGGCCCCACTCCCCGGCGATCGCATTCGGCCCGTCGAGCACCCGGCCCCCGACGACGATGCCGGCCCCCACGCCGGTGCCGAGGATTGCGCCGAACACGACATCGGCGCCCGTCCCCGCACCATCCACCGCCTCGGACAACGCGAAGCAATTGGCATCGTTGCTGATGCGCACCGGGCGCGCCAGCGCCGCCGCCATGTCGCGGATGATCGGCTGTCCGTTGAGGCACACGGAGTTGGCGCCGCGCAGCAGGCCGGTGGCCCGCGAGATCGAACCCGGCGTGCAGATGCCCACGCTGAGCGTCCCCGCCGCAGCGTTCAGCTCGGCTTCCGCGGCTTGCACCAAACGCGCGACTGTTGCGATCGTCGCCGCATAGTCATGGCGTGGTGTCGGCAGCCGGCGCTTCCAGCGCACCTGCCCGGCCGTGTCGAGCGCCACCACTTCGATCTTGGTGCCACCCAGGTCCACGCCCAGCCGGAATTCGTGCGTCATCGTGCGAGCCGCTCCTACGGAACCGCGGCGGTGTCGACATTGACCCCCTCCCCGCGATGCCGGAATATTACAGTCTCGATCCTGGCCCCCGGAGTCTTCCCCCAATGACGATCCATTCGCTGCGCATGCTTGCCATTGCGCTGCTCGGCGTGCCCGCGCTGGCAAGTGCCCAGCTCAACCTGTACTGCAGTTCCCCCAACACCACCTGGTGCCAGGGCATGGCGGTGGGCTTCGAGAAGGCCACCGGCACCACGGTGGCCGTGATCCAGAAGGCCACCGGCGAGATGCTGGCGCAGATCAAGGCCGAGAAGGCCAACCCCAAGGGCGACGTGTGGTGGGCAGGTCCCGCCGACAGCTACCTGCAGGCAGCCGACGAAGGCTTGCTGGAGGAGCACCGCTCGCCCAACCTCGGCGGCCTCTATCCATGGGCGCAGCGGTTGTCGGAGATCTCGAAGAACCGCGTGTCGGGCGTCTACGGCGGCATCCTGTCGCTCGGCTACAACACGGAGCTCGGCGACAAGCGGAAGCTGCCCGTCGTCAAGTGCTGGAAGGATCTCGCGAACCCCGCCTACAAGGGCGAGATCATGCTGGGCAACCCCGCCACGTCCGGCACCGCGTACCTGATGCTGGCGTCGCTGATCCAGATCATGGGCGAGGACGAGACGTTCCGCTATCTCGCTGCCGTCCACAAGAACGTGACGAGCTACGCCCGTTCGGGCATCGGGCCGATGACTGCCGTGGCACGCGGCGAGATCTACATCGGCAGCACCGTGCTGCACGGCGTGATCAACGAGATCGTCAAGGGCTTCCCCGTGTTGCCGGTGCTCCCCTGCGAAGGCGTCGGCTACGAAATCGGCTCGGTGGCCGTGATCAAGGGCGCGCGCAATCTCGACGCGGCGAAGAAATTCGTCGACTGGTCGTTGACGCCGGAGGCCCAGAAGATCGGCCTCGACGTCAAGGAGTTCGCCATTCCCACGAACCGTGCCGTCGTGTTGCCGCCGCAGGTGCCGAAGCTGGCCGACATGAAGGTGATCGACTACGACTTCGCCAAGTTCGGCGCGAGCGACATGCGCAAGCGCCTGCTCGACCGCTGGGAAAAGGAGATCAACGCGACGCCCCGATGAACCATCGTCGCCGCGCGCTTGCCGGCTGGTGGCTGTGCGGCGCCGTCGGGTTCCTGCTGCTGCCGTGGTACGCACTGCAGGACGGCGTGCTCGGGTTCGCGTGGCTGCGCCAGTGGAGCAGCAAGGACCACGCGCCAGCGTTGCTGCAGGTCCTGCTGCATGGGCGCGCGTGGCTGCTGCCGCTGGGGCTGCTGATCCTCGCCGCAGCGGGGCTGCTGGTGCCATCGGTCGCCGAGCGCACGCGTGCCAACGCGCTGCTCGCCCTGGGCGGCGTGGGACTTCTCTGGTTCTTCGCGCAGGGCTTCGCGATCGTACCTGCCGGTTGGGCGTCCCCGTGGCTGGGGGACATCTTCGGTCCGGTCGCCGGGAAGCAAACCGGCATGGGGCTCGGAGCCGCGCTGGTCGGTACGGCCTTCGCGATGTTCTGCGCCTTGGGCCTGGCCGGTCGCGGCCATTTCAAGGGGGATGCCTTCGTTGCCGGCAGTATCGTCGCCATCGCTGCGCTGGTGGCCGTCTTCACGTTCTTCCCGGTCGCCAACATCCTGCTGCAGGCGGTGGAGACCACCGAAGGTGCGTTCTCGCTGCCCGCATTCTTCACGCGTCTTTTCACCGAGAAGATCTGGGGCCTGGGCTGCATCGCCGGCAACACCCGCTGCGGCGTGGCGTGGAACACACTGCTGCTGGCCCTGCTCTGCGCGTGCGGCTGCACGGCGCTCGGCCTCGCCTTCGCGCTGATCGCCACGCGGACGGAGTTCCGGTTCAAGAAGACCTTGCGCGCGCTGTCGGTGTTGCCGATCATCACGCCGCCGTTCGTGATCGGCCTCGGCCTCATCCTGCTGTTCGGCCGGTCGGGCCTCGTGAACCAGGTCCTCGAGTGGGCGTTCGGGATCGAGCCCACGCGCTGGATCTACGGGATGCAGGGCGTGTTGGTCGCGCAGATGCTGGCGTTCACGCCCATTGCGTTCCTGGTGCTGGTCGGCGTCGTCGAGGGCGTCGCGCCGTCGATGGAGGAAGCGGCGCAGACGCTGCGCGCCAGTCGCTGGAGAACGTTCGTCGACATTTCGCTGCCGCTGATGCGGCCGGGTCTCGCCAATGCGTTCCTGATCAGCTTCATCGAGTCGATCGCGGACTTCGGCAACCCCATCCTGCTCGGCGGCAACTTCAGCGTGCTCTCCACCGAGATCTTCTTCTCCGTCGTCGGCGCGCAGCTCGACTCCGGTCGCGCCGCCACGCTTGGCATCGTGCTGCTGGCGATGGCGCTTGCCGCGTTTGTGGCGCAGCGCGCGGTGCTGGGCCGCAAGGCCTACACCGCGATGTCCGGCAAGGGTGATGCCGGCCGGCCCATTCCGTTGCCACATGGCGCGCGGCGGCTCTGCTACGGTGTGGCGCTGCCGTGGGCGGCGCTGACCGTGGTCCTGTACGGCATGGCGCTGGCGGGCGGCTTCGTCGAGACCTGGGGCCGCGACTACACGTTCACGCTGAAGCACTACGAAAAGGCCTTCGGCATCGAATGGGGCGCCAACGGCATCATCTGGGCCGGCGCGGCGTGGAGTTCGTTCTGGACGACGGTCAAGCTTGCCGCGATCGCGGCGCCGCTCACCGCACTGCTTGGCATCCTCACCGCGTGGCTGCTGACCCGCCAGCGCTTTGCCGGCCA
>JANNNM010000644.1:0-1873 GCA_031398535.1 Betaproteobacteria bacterium
TGACCGCAACGCCCCGTTCGCACCGCGATGCAGGGTGCGCATCGGGGCTGGCGACGCGCGGTGCCCCGGCAACGTCCGTGCGCACGCGCTAGCTCCCACGGACGCAGCCCATGCTCGTCTTCATCATCCGCCGCAGCATGCAGAGCGTGGTCGTGCTGCTCATCATGTCGCTGCTGGTGTTCGTCGGCGTGTTCGCGATCGGCAACCCGATCGATATCCTGATCAACCCGCAGGCCGACCAGATCGACCGCGAGCGCGCCATCGCGGCGCTGGGCCTCGACAAGCCGCTGTGGGAGCAGTACCTGGTGTTCCTCAAGGGTGCGTTGACGGGCGACCTCGGCCGCTCGTTCGTGCATGCCACCTCCGCGCTGGGCCTGATCCTCGAACGGATGCCGGCGACGATGGAACTGGCCATCGCCGCGATGGTGATCGCCGTGACGCTGGGCATTCCGCTCGGCCTGTGGGCGGGCCTGCGGCCCAATGGTGTTGCCGGCCGCACGATCATGGCGGGGTCGATCCTCGGCTTCTCGCTGCCCACGTTCTGGGTCGGCCTGATGCTGATCATGGTGTTCTCGGTGATGCTGGGCTGGCTGCCATCCACCGGGCGCGGGCCGACGACGTTGCTGTTCGGGCTCATTCCGGTGTCGTTCCTGAGCTGGGAAGGATTGCGGCACCTGATCATGCCGGCCACCAATCTCGCGCTCTTCAAGCTGGCGCTGCTCATCCGGCTGACGCGCGCCGGCACGCGCGAGTCGCTGCTGCAGGACTACGTCAAGTTCGCGCGCGCCAAGGGCTTGTCCAACCGCCGCGTGATCGGCGTGCACGTTCTGCGCAACATCCTCATTCCCATCGTGACGGTGATCGGCCTCGAGTTCGGCAGCGTCATCGCCTTCGCGATCGTCACCGAAAGCGTGTTCGCATGGCCGGGCATGGGCAAGCTGCTGATCGACTCGATCAACCTGCTCGACCGCCCGGTGATCGTCAGCTACCTGCTGGTGATCGTCACGCTCTTCATCTTCATCAACCTCATCGTCGACGTACTGTATTCGGCACTCGACCCGCGCGTGCGGCTGACGGATTCGAAGGGGTGATGCCGCGATGAGCTCCGCCAGACCGCCCCAAGGAGCTGCCCCCTCAGGGGGGGCGGCGCAAAGCGCCGCTCGGGGGGAACGTGCAAGCACTGTGGTGCCTGTGACGCTTCCCGCGCCTCCCGCGCCTCCCGAGCGCGCCGCCGAATCCCCGTTCCACCGGATCGCCACCGACTTCCTCTCGAATCCGGTGGCTGTCGTGGGGCTGGGCATGCTGATCCTGGTGATCCTCGCCGCCGTGTTCGCGCCGCTGATCTCGCCACAGAACCCGTACGACCTGTCGCAACTCGACGTGATGGACGGCCGGTTGCCGCCCGGATCGAAGTCGCCGACCGGCGGCACGTTCTGGCTCGGGACCGACGACCAGGGGCGCGACATGCTGTCTGCCATTTTCTACGGCCTGCGCATCTCGCTGGCGGTGGGTGCGACCGCCACGGTGCTGGCGCTGATCATCGGCTTGTCGGCGGGCCTGACCGCCGCGTACTTCGGCGGCAAGACCGAAACCCTGATCATGCGGATCGTCGACATCCAGCTGTCGTTCCCCGCCATCCTGATCGCGCTGATCCTGATCGCGGTGCTGGGGCAGGGGACGGGCAAGGTGATCGCCGCGCTGGTGACGATCCAGTGGGCGTACTACGCGCGCACCGTGCGCAGCGCGGCGCTGGTGGAGAAGCGCAAGGAGTACATGGAGGCGGCGCGTTGCCTGGCGCTTTCGCCGGTGCGCATCGTGTTCCGGCACCTGTTGCCGAATTGCCTGCCGCCGATGATCGTCGTGGCCACCGTGC
>JANNNM010000688.1:0-7204 GCA_031398535.1 Betaproteobacteria bacterium
AAATAGAGCGTGCGAACGCGGCCGAAGGCCAGCTGCTGCTCGGCTGGCGCGACGTGCCTACCGACAACAGCGGACTCTCCGAGCGCACGAAGGAAGTGGAGCCCGTGATCCGGCAGGTATTCATAGCGCGCGGACCGGAAACGGCCGACCAGGATGCCTTCGAGCGCAAGCTCTACGTGCTGCGCAAGCGTGCCGGGCACGCGGTGCAGTCGCTGCCTCTGCGGCATGGCAAGGAATACTACGTCGTGTCGATGTCGACGCGCACGATCATCTACAAGGGCATGCTGCTCGCCGAGCAGGTGGGGCAGTACTACGTCGACCTGTCCGACCCGACGATGGTGTCGGCGCTGGCGATGGTGCACCAGCGCTTCTCCACCAACACGTTTCCGACGTGGGACCTGGCGCATCCGTTCCGCTTCATCTCGCACAACGGCGAGATCAACACGCTGCGCGGCAACTTCAACTGGATCCGCGCGCGCGAAGGCGCCATCGCGTCGACCGTGCTCGGCGACGACCTGCCGAAACTCTGGCCGCTGATCTACGACGGCCAGTCCGATTCCGCGGCCTTCGACAACGCCCTCGAGCTGCTGGTGATGGGCGGCTATCCGCTGTCGCAGGCGATGATGATGATGATCCCCGAGGCCTGGGCGGGCAATCCGCTGATGGACGAGGATCGCCGCGCGTTCTACGAGTATCACGCCGCGCTGATGGAGCCATGGGACGGTCCCGCGGCGATGGCGTTCACCGATGGCCGCCAGATCGGCGCCACGCTCGACCGCAACGGCCTGCGGCCCGCGCGCTTCATCGTCACCGACGACGACATGATCGTGATGGCGTCGGAAGTCGGCGTGCTCGACATCCCGGAAGCCAGCATCGTCAAGAAGTGGCGCCTGCAGCCGGGCAAGATGCTGCTGGTCGACCTGGAGCAGGGTCGCATCGTCGACGACGATGAATTGAAGCGCACGCTGGCCACGCAGAAGCCGTATCGCGATTGGATCAAGGCGTGCCGGCTGCGCCTCGAGGAAATGCCCGAGCCCGCGCCGGCGCCCGCCTCCGAAGTGCCGCTCCTCGATCGCCAGCAGGCGTTCGGCTACACGCAGGAAGACGTGAAGCTGCTGCTCACACCCATGGCGGAAAACGGTGAGGAGCCGCTCGGCTCGATGGGCAACGACGCCGCGCTGACCGTGCTGTCCGACCGGCCGAAGGTGTTCTACAACTATTTCAAGCAGCTGTTCGCGCAGGTGACGAACCCGCCGATCGACCCGATCCGCGAGGAACTGGTGATGTCGCTCGTGTCGTTCATCGGGCCGCGTCCCAACCTGCTCGAAGTCGACTACGAAGCCGGTGTCACGAAGCCCACGATGCGGCTCGAGGCGATGCAGCCGATCCTGACGTCGGACAACATGGAGAAGCTGCGCCATGTCGAGCTCTATTCCGACGGCGCGTTCCGGTCCACCGAGCTCGACATCTGCTATCCGTCCGCCTGGGGCGCCAACGGCATGGAAGCCGCGCTCGCCAGCCTGTGCGCGCACGCCGAAGATGCGATCCGGCAGGGCTTCAACATCCTGATCCTCTCCGATCGCGCGGTATCGCGCGGGGCCCTGCCGATCCCGGCGCTGCTGGCTACGGCTGCCGTGCACGAGCATCTCGTGCAGAACGGCCTGCGCACGTCGACCGGTCTCGTCGTCGAAACCGGCACGGCGCGCGAGGTGCACCATTTCGCGCTGCTGGCGGGCTATGGCGCGGAAGCCATCCACCCGTACCTGGCGCTCGAGACGCTGGCGCAACTTTCGCTGTCGATCCCGGCGATCGATCCGAAGGAGTCGGGCAAGCGCTTCATCAAGGCGATCTGCAAGGGCCTCTACAAGGTGATGTCCAAGATGGGCATCTCCACGTACCAGTCGTACTGCGGCGCGCAGATCTTCGAGGCCGTGGGGTTGCAGCGCGCGTTCGTCGACAAGTACTTCACCGGCACCGCCAGCAACGTGGAGGGCATCGGCCTCTTCGAGGTGGCGGAGGAGTCGGCGCGCCTGCATGCGCTGGCGTTCGGCAGCGATCCGCTGCTGCGCGACATGCTCGACCCGGGCGGCGAGTACCAGTACCGCACGCGCGGCGAAGCCCACATGTGGACGCCCGAATCGATCGCCAAGCTGCAGCACGCGGCGCGCTCCAACAGCTATGGCACGTATCGGGATTACGCCAAGCTCATCAACGAGCAGAGCCGCGAGCTGAAGACGTTCCGCGGACTTTTCGAGTTCAAGGGCACGGACCTGCCGCCGGTGCCCATCGAGGAGGTGGAGTCCGCCGCGTCGATCGTGAAGCGTTTCGCCACCGGCGCGATGAGCTTGGGCTCGATCTCGACGGAAGCCCACACCACGCTGGCCGTGGCGATGAACCGCATCGGCGGCAAGTCCAATACCGGCGAGGGCGGCGAAGACGAGGCGCGTTACCGCAACGAACTGCGCACCGGATCGAGCGGCGTGGTGGCGGGCGACACGCTGGCCACGGTGATCGGCAAGGCGCAGATCGAACACGACATCCCGCTGCTGGCCGGCGACAGCCTGCGCTCGCGGATCAAGCAGGTGGCCTCCGGCCGTTTCGGCGTCACCGCGGAATATCTCGCGTCGGCCGACCAGATCCAGATCAAGATGGCGCAGGGTGCGAAGCCCGGCGAAGGCGGCCAGTTGCCCGGCCACAAGGTGTCCGAGTACATCGCCAAGCTGCGCTTCTCGGTGCCGGGGGTGGGCCTCATCTCGCCGCCACCGCATCACGACATCTATTCGATCGAGGATCTCGCGCAATTGATCCACGACCTGAAGAATGCCAATCCGAAGGCCTCGATCTCGGTGAAGCTCGTGTCCGAGGTCGGCGTAGGCACCGTCGCAGCAGGCGTCGCGAAGGCCAAGTCCGATCACGTCACCATTGCGGGTCATGACGGTGGCACCGGCGCATCGCCGGTATCGTCGATCAAGCACGCCGGCACGCCGTGGGAGCTGGGCCTTGCGGAAACGCAGCAGACGCTGGTGCTGAACCGCCTGCGCGGACGCATCGCCGTCCAGGTCGACGGCCAGATGAAGACCGGCCGCGACGTGGTCATCGGGGCGATGCTCGGCGCGGATGAATTCGGCTTCGCGACGGCGCCGCTGGTCGTCACCGGCTGCATCATGATGCGCAAGTGCCACCTCAATACCTGTCCGGTGGGCGTGGCCACGCAGGATCCGGTGCTGCGCCGCAAGTTCACCGGTGCGCCCGAGCACGTCGTCAATTATTTCTTCTTCGTGGCGGAGGAAGTGCGCGAATTGATGGCGCAGCTCGGCTTCCGCACGTTCGAGGAATTGATCGGGCGGGCGGATCTTCTCGACATGCGTGCCGGCATCGCGCATTGGAAGGCGCGCGGACTCGACTTTTCCCGCGTTTTCCACCAGCCGAAGGTGGCGGCCGATGTCGCGCGCTCGCACAAGGAGGTGCAGGACCATGGCCTCGTGCATGCGCTCGATCACCAGCTGATTGCGGCGGCGGAGCCCGCGTTGATGCACGGCAAGCCGGTGCGCATCGCGCAGAAGATCCGCAACGCCAACCGCTCGGTGGGGGCGATGCTCTCGAACACGATCGCGCAGAAGTACGGCCACGAAGGCCTGCCGGAGGACACGATCCATGTGGCCTTCAGCGGCATCGGCGGCCAGAGCTTCGGCGCCTTCCTCGCGCATGGCATCACGTTCGAGCTGCAGGGCGCGTCCAACGATTACGTGGGCAAGGGACTCTCGGGCGGCCGCATTGTCGTCTACCCCGATCCCGCATGCCCGGCCAAGGCCGAGGACAACATCGTCATCGGCAACACCGTGATGTACGGCGCGACGGCCGGCGAAGGCTATTTCCGCGGCGTGGCCGGCGAGCGCTTCTGCGTGCGCAATTCCGGTGCCATCGCGGTCGTCGAGGGCACCGGCGATCACGGCTGCGAGTACATGACCGGTGGCACGGTCGTCGTGCTCGGCAAGACGGGGCGCAACTTCGCCGCCGGCATGAGCGGCGGGCTGGCCTACGTCTACGATCCCGACGGCACCTTCGCCGCGCATTGCAACATGGCGATGGTGGCGATCGAGCCGCTGCAAACCGAGGCGGCGCAAGGTGCCGCGGAAGCGGAACTCGAGGCGGCGGGCAAGGGCCGGCACCGGCATGCGGGCAAGGCCGACGCCGTGCTGGTGCGCGAACTGGTGGAGCGGCACCTGCGCTTCACCGGCAGCACGCTGGCGCTGAAGCTTCTCGACGACTGGGATCGCGCGTTCAGCAAATTCGTGAAGGTGTTCCCGCACGAATACCGGCGCGCGCTTTCCGAAATGCGCGAGCGCGAGAACGCCAAGCGCGCAACGCCTGCCGCCAAGCAGCGCGCTGCGGCCTGACGCGGCAGCGCGCATCACATCCCTCCACGATGTGCCGCAGCCCGACCAAGGCTGCGGCGACTCGATCAACGAACTGACGACGCCATGGGCAAGATCACCGGATTTCTCGAACTGCAGCGGATCCAGGAGGCGGCGCAACCGACGACCGAGCGGGTACGGCACTACCGCGAGTTCGTCATCGCGCTGAAGGACGACGAGGCCGCGAAGCAGGGCGCCCGTTGCATGGATTGCGGCATCCCGTTCTGCCAGAGCGGCTGCCCGGTGCACAACGTCATCCCCGACTGGAACGACCTCGTGTACCACCACCAGTGGCGCAACGCGCTCGAGGTGCTGCACACGACGAACAACTTCCCGGAGTTCACCGGCCGCATCTGTCCCGCGCCCTGCGAGGCGTCGTGCACGCTCAACATCAACAACGATGCGGTCGGCATCAAGTCGATCGAGCACTTCATCATCGACAAGGGCTGGGAAGAGGGCTGGGTGGTGCCGCAGCCGCCTGCGCGCAAGACGGGCAAGCGCGTCGCGATCGTCGGCTCGGGGCCCGCGGGGATGGCCTGTGCGCAGCAGCTGGCGCGCGCCGGGCACGATGCGGTGCTGTTCGAGAAGGCGGATCGCATCGGCGGGCTGCTTCGCTACGGCATTCCCGACTTCAAGATGGAGAAGGGCCTCATCGACCGGCGCATGGCGCAGATGGCACAGGAAGGCGTGACGTTTCGCACCAGCGTGAATGTCGGTGTGGACCTGCCCGCCGCCAGGCTGCTGGCCGATTTCGATGCCGTGGTGCTGACCGGTGGCGCCGAGACGCCGCGCGACCTTGGCGTGCCGGGCCGCGACCTCGACGGCGTGCACTTCGCGATGGACTTCCTGCCGCAGCAAAATGCGGTGGTGGCGGGGGATACGGTGCCCGGGCAGATCAAGGCCACGGGCAAGCATGTGGTCGTGATCGGCGGCGGCGACACGGGCTCCGATTGCGTCGGCACGTCCAACCGGCATGGCGCAGCATCGATCACGCAATTCGAATTGCTGCCGCAGCCGCCTGAATCCGAGAACAAGCCGCTCGTGTGGCCGAACTGGCCGATCAAGCTGCGTACGTCGTCCTCCCATGAGGAAGGCTGCGACCGCGACTGGTCGGTCACCACCAAGCGCTTCGAAGGGCGCAACGGCAAGGTGGAAAAACTGATCGGCGCGCGCGTCGAGTGGCACCGCGACGGCAACGGCCCGCCGAAGATGGTCGAGATCCCGGGCAGCGAGTTCGAGCTGAAGGCCGACCTGGTGCTGTTCGCGATGGGCTTCACCGGGCCTGTGCATGCGGGGTTGCTCTCGGCGCTGGGTGTTGCCAGCGACGCGCGGTCCAACGTGAAGGCCGACACCGACAACTACCGCACGTCGGTGGACAAGGTGTTCGCCGCCGGCGACACGCGGCGTGGCCAGTCGCTCGTGGTGTGGGCGATCCGTGAGGGCCGCCAGGCCGCGCGCGCCGTGGATGAATTCCTGATGGGATCGTCCGAATTGCCGCGTTGAGCGGCAGGTCCTGCGCAGTGCAACGATGACCGCGATCGTCACGCTCGATTTCGAGGGTTTTCGTCCGCATGTCGATGCCGCGGAACAGGATGTCGCGGTTCGCGCGATCGAGGAGGGCGGCGTGCTGGTGTTGCCGCGCGCGGGTTTCGTGCTGACCGCGGACGAGCACCGCTTCCTGACGCCTGACTGGTCGGACGGCCGCGCGAAGAACATCAGCGTCGAGATGCCGGCGCCGGGCGCGGCCACTGATGCTGCGGCAATGCCCCGGATCAAGGGGGCGCAGGGCGGGGTCGAAGACCTGCGCGCGCTCACCGCGATGGTCACGCGCTTTGCCGTCGATGCCGGCGCGCTCGTCTCCGCGCTGTTCCCGCGCTATGCAACTTACGTGCAGCAGGCGCGCACCAGTTTCCGGCCCGCGCCTGCGATAGGCCGCGAGGTATCGTGGCGCAAGGACGACTCGCGCTTGCATATCGATGCGTTTCCCTCCCGTCCCAACCTCGGGGCGCGCATCCTGCGCGTGTTCACCAACGTCAACCCGGTGTTGCCGCGCGTCTGGCGCGTGGGCGAGCCGTTCGAGGCGATGGCGCGCACGCTGCTGCCGCGCATCCCGGCGCCCTTGCCCGGGTCGGCCGCCGTGCTGTCGGCGCTGCATGTCACCAAGGGCCGGCGCAGTCACTATGACCACCTGATGCTGCATCTCCATGACCGCGCCAAGGCCGACCTCGCCTACCAGCGCGATTGCGCCCAACAGGTCGTGAGCTTCGCGCCCGGCACCACGTGGCTCTGTTTCTCCGACCAGGTGATGCATGCGGCGGTATCGGGGCAGTTCATGCTCGAACAAACGATTCACCTGCCGGTTCGCGCGTTGTACGATCCGCAGCGCGCCCCCTTGGCGATCCTCGAGCGGCTCACCGGCCGCCCGCTGGTTCCCGCAGAAGACCGACACTCCTGAAGGCAACGATGCTCCAGAACGACACTTTCCTGCGCGCACTCCGGCGCGAGCCCACCGAGCACACGCCGGTGTGGCTGATGCGCCAGGCCGGGCGCTACCTGCCCGAATACCAGAAGACGCGCGCGCGCGCCGGCAGCTTCATGGGGCTCGCCACCAACCCGGACCTGGCCACGGAAGTGACGTTGCAGCCGCTGGCGCGCTTCCCGCTCGACGCCGCGATCCTCTTCTCCGACATCCTGACCATTCCCGATGCGATGGGCCTGGAACTGTATTTCGTGGATGGCGAAGGCCCGAAATTCCGCAGCACCGTTCGCAGCGCGGCCGACTTGGAAAA
>JANNNM010000693.1:0-4355 GCA_031398535.1 Betaproteobacteria bacterium
GCTGCGCCGGTTCGTCCGGCGCGGACGTCCGCGCCGGCGGCGGGTGCACAATGCCAGTCATGCCGATCCCCGAATTCACGTTGCGCGAACTGGCGGCCGCCGTCGAGGCCACGGTGGACGGCGACGCGACCGTCATCGTCCGGCGCATGGCGACGCTCGACAACGCCGGGCCGGACGCCATCACCTTCCTGACCGATCCGCGCCAACGCGCGAAGCTTGCGACAACACGCGCGGCCGCGGTGATCGTGGCCCCCGACTTTGTTGCGGCCACCGCGCTGCCGAAGCTCGTGCACCGCAATCCCTACCTGATCTACGCGCGCGTCACCACGCTGCTGAATCCGCCTCCGGTGACCGCCCCCGGCATCGCGCCCTCGGCCAGCATCGATCCTTCTGCGCGCGTCGATGCGACGGCATCGATCGGACCCTTTGTGGTGATCGGCGCCCGCGCGGCGGTGGGCGCGCGCGCGGCCATCGGGGCAGGTGTCAGCATCGGCGCGGATGTCGAGCTGGGCGCCGATGTCCACCTGCATCCGCATGTGGTGATCTATCAGCGGTGCATCATCGGCGATCGCACGGTGCTGTTTGCCGGCGCCGTGATCGGTGCCGATGGCTTTGGCATGGCCGACAACAATGGCCAATGGGTCAAGATCCCCCAGGTCGGGCGCGTGGTCATCGGCCCCGATTGCGAGATCGGCGCCAACACGACGATCGATCGCGGCGCACTCGACGATACGGTGATCGACGAAGGCGTGAAGATCGACAACCAGGTCCAGGTGGGGCACAACTGCCGGATCGGCGCGCATACGGCGATTGCCGGATGCGTGGGCATTGCCGGCAGCACCGTCATCGGCAAGCATTGCCGCGTTGGCGGCGCCGCGATGATTGCGGGCCACCTGTCCATCGTTGACGGCACCACCATTTCCGCCGGTACGCTCGTGGCCAGCAATATCGACGTCCCGGGCGCCTACACCGGAACCTATCCGACGTTGCCGCACCGCGAGTGGCGGTATGTGGCGAGCGAAGTGCGGCGGCTGCGGCAATTGGTCGCCCGCGTGGATGCGCTTGAAAAGCAGCCTGGTGCGCGGTCCGCCGAAACGGGAGAAGCCTCATGACGCCGTCGCTGTCCGTGCTTGAAGACCTGATCCGCTCGCTTCCGCATCGCTATCCGTCGCTGCTGATCGATCGCATCGACGCGGTGGTGCCGGGCACCGAGGCGCGCGGCTTGAAGTGCGTGACGATCAACGAGCCCTGTTTCGAGGGTCACTTCCCCGACTATCCGGTGTTGCCGGGCGTGCTGGTGCTGGAGGCGCTGGTGCAGTTGTCGATCCTGCTCGCGCAGTCCACAGATCCCGCCCTGCCCACCGATGTTTCGGGCATCGATGCGGCGCGTTTCAAGCGGCAGGTGGTGCCCGGCGACCGGTTGCGCCTCGAGACCCGCGTGGCGGGGCCGTCCGTCTATCAGGTGCAGGCATGGGTGGGCGACGATCTTGCGGCCGAGGCAAAGGTCACGCTGGGAACACCCGGCGCCGCGGCATCTGCAGGTTGAGGCGCGCGATGTCCGCCGTTCACCCCACTGCAATCATCGACTCGTCGGCGCACCTGGCGGCCGACGTCGAGGTCGGGCCGTACTCGATCGTCGGCGCCGGCGTCACGATCGGCGCGGGAACGGTGCTGGGTCCGCATGTGGTGATAGCCGCGCGGACGCATCTCGGCGAGCGCAACCGCGTGTTCCAGTTTGCGTCGCTGGGCGAGATCGCGCAGGACCGCAAGTATGGCGGCGAGCCCACGACCACGACGATCGGCAGCGACAACACGTTCCGCGAATACTCGACCGTGCATGCGGGCACCGCGCAGGATCGCGGCGACACGGCCATCGGCAATCACAACCTGTTTCTCGCGTACACGCACGTGGCGCACGATTGCGTGGTCGGCAATCACGTCACGTTTTCCAACAATGCGCAGATTGCCGGTCACGTCGCGATCGGCGACTGGGCGGTGCTGGGCGCCTTTGCCGGCGTGCATCAGTTCTGCCGCGTCGGCATGCACGCGATGGTCGCGGCCTTTGCCGTCGTGCTGCAGGACGTGCCGCCGTTCGTCACCGTGCAGGGTTATCCCGCGAAGCCGCACGGCACCAACAACGAGGGCCTGCGCCGCCGCGGGTTCACGCCCGAGGACATCCTGGCCGTGCGCCGCGCCTACAAGGTGCTCTACCGCGAGGGCCTGACGTTGGAGGCCGCGCGCGACCGGTTGCAGGTTTCGGCAGCGGAAGCGCCGGTGCTGGCGCCGCTGGCGTCATTCCTGGCGGCCGGCGGACGCGGGATCGTGCGCTGATGCGCGACGTCGTGGCGGGAGCCGCGTCCGGCACCATCACCATCGGCATCGTCGCGGGCGAGGCATCCGGCGATGCACTGGCCGCAAGCCTGATCCGCGCCGTGCGCGCGCGATACCCGCAGGTCCGCTTCGTCGGCATCGCGGGGCCGCAGATGGAAGCCGCCGGCTGCGATGCGTGGTTCCCGCTCGAACGGCTTTCCGTGCGCGGTTTTGTCGAGGTCATCGCGCATCTGCCGGGCCTGCTGCGGATCCGGCGGGAATTGCGGTCGCGGCTGCTGGCGGCGCGCGTGCCGTTGTTCATCGGCGTGGATGCGCCGGACTTCAATCTCGGTCTTGAGGCGAAGTTGAAACGCGCGGGCGTGCGTACCATCCATTTCGTCAGCCCCTCGGTGTGGGCGTGGCGGCGCGAGCGTCTCGCGACCATCGGCCGCAGCGTGGATCGCATGCTCGCGTTGTTTCCGTTCGAGCCGCCGCTCTATGAGAAGGCCGGCATTCCCGTCACGTTCGTCGGGCATCCGATGGCCGCGACGGCGGCGACCCACGGCACCCGGCGCGAGACGCGTGAGCTGCTGCAACTGAAGTCCGCCACGCCCGTCTTCGCGTTGCTGCCCGGCAGCCGGCTGTCCGAGCTCGACATGCACGCGGAGCTGGTGCTGGGTGCCGCGGCACGCATCCTCGAGGCGCGCGAGGATGCGCGCTTCCTGGTGCCGTTCGCCACGCGCGCGACCCGCGACGCGTTCGAGACGATCATGCATACATCGGGGCACGAGAAGCTGCCGATCACGCTGCTGTACGGGCACGCGGAGGACGCGCTGCGCGCGGCCGATGTGGCGATCGTCGCGTCGGGCACCGCCACGCTGGAGGCGGCGCTGGCACGGTGCCCGCACATCATCTTCTACCGGGTCTCGGCGCTGACGTACAGGATCGTGCGGCGGCGCCTGTTGTTGCCCTACGTGGGATTGCCCAACGTGCTGGCAGGGCGTTTCGTCGTGCCTGAGTTCCTGCAGGAGAACGCGACAGCACGCAACCTGGCGCAGGCGGCGCTGAATCTCTTCGACGATTCGGTCACACGGCGGCGCCTGGAGGCGCTCTTTGCCGGGTTCGCCACGGCACTGCACGCGGATACGGGCGCGCTGGCGGCGGAGGCCGTGGCGCTGGAACTGCGGCAGGCCGGCGTCGCATGCTGATCGCGGGCGTCGACGAAGCAGGGCGCGGACCGCTGGCCGGCCCCGTGTTTGCGGCGGCGGTGATCCTCGACCCGCACCGGGACATTGCCGGGCTGCGCGACTCGAAAGTGTTGTCGGCGCCGCGGCGCGAGGCGCTGGCGTTGATCATCCGCCGCGACGCGCTCGCGTGGGCGGTGGCCAGCGCCGATGTCGCGGAGATCGACTCGCTCAATATCCTGCAGGCCACCCTGCTGGCGATGCGACGCGCCGTGGAGGCGCTGAACGTGGCGCCGGCGGAAGTGCTGGTCGATGGCACGCAGTGCCCGCGCCTGCCGTGTCCGACGCGCGCGATCGTCAAGGGCGACCGCGACGTGGTGGCCATCTCGGCAGCATCGATCCTGGCCAAGACGGCGCGCGATGCGCTGCTGCGCGAGCTCGACCGGCAGTATCCGCTGTACGGATTCGCGCAGCACAAGGGCTATGGCACGGCGCTGCATCTCGCCGTGCTGGCGCAGCATGGCCCCTGTCCGCTGCATCGGCGCAGCTTTGCGCCGGTGGCGCAGGCTTCGTTGCGCTTCGATCGCGCGTAGCGATTGGAGGCGAGGCATCAGCCTCGCTGGTTTGGTGCCGCGCGGTGCGGTTTGTATTCAGCGTCGCTCGCGGTGAGCGGCGAGCGGCGGGCCGTGCGGTTTGTATTCAGCGCCGCCGCGGCGAGCGGCGGGCCGTGCGGGGCGGGCTTAGGTCTCGCCGCATACATCGGGTTCGGGCGCGTGAGGGCAAAAAAAGCGGGAGGTCAACCCACGACCTCCCTTTTTTTGCCGCACGCGCCGGGAACATGCGGCTCGAATGCGCCCGCCC
>JANNNM010000709.1:0-1020 GCA_031398535.1 Betaproteobacteria bacterium
TGCGCCGACAGCGCCACCCCTTCCGCCGACATCGTCCAGACATGCAGGTCGTGCACGTCGTGCACGCCGGGCAGTTCGGCCAGCCGGCGGCCGATCGCGTCGTAGTCGAGGTGCGTGGGCACGCCATCGAGCAGCACGCCGGTCGATTGCTTCAGCAACTGCCACGTCGAGCGCAGGATCAGCACGCCGACGACGATCGACAGGATCGGGTCGATCGGCATCCAGCCGGTCGCCATGATCACGCCGCCCGCGATCACCGCCGCCAGCGAACCCAGCAGGTCGCTCATCACATGCAGCAACGCGCCGCGCGTATTGATCGAGCCGCTCGAGCGCGACAGGAACCACGCCGACACGAGATTGGCGCACAGGCCGGCCAGCGCCACCGCCACCACCATGCCGCCCGCCACCGGCGCGGGTTCGAGGATCCGCTTCACGGCCTCGATCGATATCAGTGCCACGATCGCCAGCATGGCCAGCGCATTGACGAACGCCGCCAGCACCTCGGCACGGCCGTAGCCGTAGGTGGCGCGCGTCGACGGCGGACGGCGCGCGATGGCGGAGGCAAACAACGCCAGTGCCAGCGCGCCGGCGTCGGTGAGCATGTGGCCGGCGTCCGACAGCAGCGCCAGCGAGCCGGACAGGAAGCCGCCGATGACCTCGACCACGGCAAAGCCCGCGGTGATGGCCAGCGCGATCTTGAGCGCGCGGCGCGGACCCGCGCCCGCGTCGGCTGCCAGCCGGTGGCTGTGGTCGTGTCCGGCGTGGTCGTGGCCCGCGTGATCGTGCCCCGCGGCGCCGCGGGCATGGCGGGCATGGCGGGCATGGCCAGCGTGGCCGTCGTGACCGTGGGCGGGAACTTTTTTCATGGTTCGGGAGAATATACATTGCAAGCCCGCCCACCATGCCGAGGTCGCGCCTCCTCTCCGCCCGCCACCACGCCGCCGATGCCGCACTGACCGAGCTCTTCAACGTGCTGGCCGACTACACGACGCGCGGTGAATCGCGGCGCGGCTAGGGGAC
>JANNNM010000731.1:0-2284 GCA_031398535.1 Betaproteobacteria bacterium
GAACGCCACAGGTCCCAGATCGGCTTGACGGTGGTGTGCTTCTCGCGCTCGATGAACGGCTCGGGATCGAGGTGCAGCAGCTCGCCCAGCGACCGCAGGAATCTGGTCGTGCTGTGCAGACCGATGGGCGCCTGCAGGTACGGGCGGTCGAGCGCCTCGCACAGCATCCGGCCAAACTCGCGGTACATGCAGACGTTGACGTCGGCCTCGGCCAGCTGCCGCACGTCGGCCACGTGGCTGCCCAGCGGAAACGTCATGTTCACTTCCGCGCCGATGCCTTCGATCAGGCGGCGGATTTCATGCAGGTCACTGGCCGAGTTGAACGTGCCGTAGCACGGCCCGATGATGTTGACGCGCGGCTTCGCGCCTTCGGCGCGCGGCGAAATGGAGGGCGTGGGCCCGCGCTTGCTGCCGTACTCGGTCCACAGCCAGTACATCGCGCGGTTGGCGCACTGCCACTGGTCTTCGTCGATCGTGCGCGGCAGGAAACGCTGGATGTTGGTGCCTTCCGGCGTCACGCCGCCACCGATCATCTCGGCGATGGAACCGGTCACCACGACGGCGGGCAGATCGGGGTCCAGCACCTGGTGTGCGCGCTTCATCGCGCCCTCGGTGCCTTCGCGGCCGAGGTTCTCCTCGCCGAGTCCGGTGACCACGATCGGCAACTCGTGCGGCGGCAACGCATCGGTGTAATGCAGCACCGACGTCACCGGCAGGTTTTCGCAGCCCACCGGGCCGTCGATGACGACCTGCAGGCCCTTGATGGCCGTGAAGACGTACACGGCTCCCCAGTAGCCGCCAGCGCGATCGTGATCGAGGACCAGCATCTCAATGTCCGCCCGGCCGCCCGAAGGGCATTGGGCTCCCCCTCCGGGGGCAGCGAACGTAGTGAGCGTGGAGGTTCACACCATTTCCTCGGCTTTGCGCTTCTTGGAGAGCTTGATCACGTGACGCTTGTACTGCTCGCGGAACTCGGGCCGGTCGACGGGCGTCTTTTCCCAGATGCCGGCCGCGTGCCCTTTGCCGACGCCCGCGAAGAACTCTTTCATCGCGGCGAAGCGCGGTTTGTTGGCCAGCGCCGCGTTGACCACCATCGCCAGCGAACCTGCGCCGGCGGGTCCCATCAGAGGCCGCGCCGAGATCAGATTGGTGAAGTAGAGCGCGGGAATCGTGGCTTCCTTCGCCGCCTGCACGACCGGCGTGGTGCCGATCGCGAGGTCGGGCTGCCATTCGCGCATCGCCGCCAGGTCCTGCTCGAGCGACGCGCGGTACTGCACATGCACGCCCTTCGCCTCCAGCCACGCGCAGTCGTTCGCGCTCCAGACGGTGCGTGGGCACGCGGTGCCCACATAGCGGACATCGGCGCCACTCTCGACCAGCAGCCGGGCCACCAGCAGCTCCGAGCCTTCGTAGCCGGACATCGTGATGCGGCCTTTGACCGGCATCTTCGCAAGCGCGGCGCGGATCGCCGGCAGCACGCGGTTCTTGGCGGCATCAATGCGGTCCTGCGGGACATCGGCGGCGACGCCCACCGCCTGCAGCCATGATTCGGTACCGTCGTAGCCGACGGGCGCGGACCCGACGATCGGCCGGCCCGCAGCGGTGAACTCGCGCAGGCTGGCCGTGTAGAAAGGATGAATCGCCGCGACCGCCGCGCAGTCGAGTGCCGCATACAATTCGCGCCATTCGCGCGTGGGCACGACGGGACCGGCCGCGAGCCCCATCGGCTCCAGCATCATGCCGATGCCCACCGGGTCGGCCGGGAACATCTCGCCGACCAGCGAGATCGTCGGCTTGGCCGAACGCCCCCCGCGCGGTGCCGCCACCGGCCCCTGCTCGGCTTCCGTGCGCGCGTAGCGCAGCATCGCGCCGGCCAGCACGTCCTTCGCTTCCGCATGCGTCGGCACGCCGAACCCGGGAACGTCGATGCCGACGATGCGCACGCCGTTGATTTCCTTCGGCAGCAACTGCAGCGGCACGCCGCTGGCCGTCGGCACGCACAGGTTGGTGATGATGATCGCGTCGTAGTTGGCCGGGTCGGCCAGCTTGTAGACGGCTTCGCGGATGTCCTCGAACAGCTTGCCCGTCACCAGCGACTCGGAGTTGAACGGCACGTAGCCCACCGTGCGGCGCGCGCCGTAAAAATGCGACGTGAACGTGAGTCCGTACACGCAACACGCCGAACCGGACAACACGGTGGCCGTGCGGCGCATCCGCAAGCCGACGCGCAGGCTGCCGAAGGCCGGACACATCGATTGCGGCTGGTCGTGCGGGCCCTTCGGGT
>JANNNM010000077.1:0-5815 GCA_031398535.1 Betaproteobacteria bacterium
GCCACCAGCCTCTGGGTGCCTTCGTCACCGGAACTCGACACCAGCGCGCGCTTAAGGCCCGCCTTGCGCAGGATGGCGATGGCCTCGGCCGGTGGTGTCGACTCCCACGCGTCGTGGCTGTAATGGATGTGCGCGTCGAACAGCGGCAGGTCGGCCGCGGCCGCGGATGACGCGAAAAGGATGCCGCCGAAGGCCAGGGCCCCGGCCAGGAGGAGTGGTCGCATCCGCCTATCTTCGTGCTTAAATTGCGCCATGCCAAGCCTCCCTGTGCTGGACGCGCGTTGCCGCTGGTGCGGCGAAGACCCGCTCTATACCGCCTACCATGATGCGGAGTGGGGGTTTCCCGTTGGCGACGACCGCCGTCTCTTTGAAAAGATCTGCCTCGAAGGGTTCCAGTCGGGGTTGAGCTGGATCACCATCCTGCGCAAGCGCGAGGCCTTCCGCGAGGCGTTTGCCGGGTTCGAGATCGACCGGGTGGCGCGGATGGACAACCGTGCGGTCACGCGACTGCTGGGCAACGCGGCCATCGTCCGGCATCGCGGCAAGATCGAGTCCACCATCAACAACGCGCAGCGCGCCCGTGAAGTGGCCGAGGAATTCGGTTCGCTTGCCGCTTATTTCTGGCGCTGGGAGCCCGCCGCGGCGACACGCCCGCGCAAGATCACCCGCGATGTTCTGGCGACGATGGGGACCTCGCCCGAGTCGGTGGCGCTGGCCAGGGACCTGAAGAAGCGCGGCTGGTCATTCGTCGGCCCCACGACCATCTATGCGTTCATGCAGGCGATGGGTCTCGTCAACGACCACGAGCACGATTGCGCGACGCGCGCCAAGGCGTTGGCCGCGCGCAAGACGTTCAAGCGGTAAGCCGCACGGCAACATCGCGTTACAACCCGGCGTACGCCGTCCCGGGGCTCCACGACGTTGAGTTGGGCAGGACCCGCGAACCCGCGCTGCGGTTGCGGGGCTCGAACCCAACAACTTCCAGGGAGCCACCATGAACATCCGTACCCCGCTTGCCGCCGCGCTGATCGCCATCGGCGCCATTGCCCTCGCCACGCCCGTGCTGGCGCGGGCCGACACGACGACGAAGACCAAGACCCACACCGTGCAACGCGCCAAGGGCGCGGACGGCGCGGTCGACGCCACGCGCATCAACAACAAGGGTGGCGTGTCCACCGTCGACCGCAGCAAGGGTGCGGACGGCCTGACCGACAAGGTCGTCACTGGCCCCAACGGCAAGACCAAGACGACCGATCGCTATCGTGGCGCCGACGGTGCCGTGGATGCGACCCATGTCGGCAAGAAGGGGGGCGTGACCACCGTTGATCGCACCAAGGGTGCGGATGGCCTCGTCGACAAGACGGCAACGGGTCCACAGGGCGGGACCAAGGTCACCGATCGTTCGCTCAATGCCGATGGCACCGTCAACAAGACGGTGACGACGACGAAGCCGTGACCGGCAGCAAGTAGCGCAACAAGCAAAACGGGCGGCCGCGGCCGCCCGTTTTGCGCGAACATTGAAGCTTCAGACGCGCCGCTTGTACTCGCCGGTGCGCGTGTCGATCTCGATCTTGTCGCCGGTGGTGACGAAGAGCGGCACCGCGACTTCGAAGCCATTGGCCAGCTTGGCCGGCTTCATCACCTTGCCCGACGTGTCGCCCTTGACTGCGGGCTCGGTGTACATGACTTCACGGTCGACCGTGTTGGGCAGTTCCGCCGAGATGGCGCGGCCTTCGTAGAACGTGAGTTCGCACGGCAGGCCTTCCTCGAGGTAGTTGAGCGCGTCGCCCAGGTTGTCCTTCTCGACGTCGAACTGGTTGAACTCGTTGTCCATGAAGACGTACATCGGGTCGGCGAAGTATGAATACGTGACTTCCTTCTTCTCCAACTGCACCGTTTCGAACTTGTCGTCGGCGCGGTACACCGTTTCCGTGCCGCTGCCGGACAACAGGTTCTTCAGCTTCATCTTGACGACCGATGCGTTGCGGCCGGACTTCGTGAATTCGGCCTTCTGCACGACCATCGGATCCTTGCCGACCATGATCACGTTGCCGGCGCGCACTTCCTGAGCGATTTTCATAGCGATTCCTGCGTCTGCGGCGGACGCGCGCCCGGGGAAACGAGGGGCGGCACCCGCGAAAGGGTTTGCGTGGAGTGGAAACCAAGCGATTCGGGAAACCCTTAATTATAAACGGGTTTCGACTACACGGAACTCCGGCCATGAAAAAAGCCCGCCGTGGCGGGCTTTGGCGTGGGCGACCTGGGAGCTATTGCTTGGCTCGGATCAACACCTGCCGCATCTGCTCGGCGATGCCCTGCAACTCCGCGTCCTGGGGTATCGCGACGGCGTTGGCGGTCCGGGCGCTTTCCGCGGCCTTCGTCATCCCGTGCGCGTCGTCACCCGTCGCGCGGGGGTTGCCATTGGAGCCCCGGATGCGCAGCCCCTTCATCGTGTAGTTGTTGCCGCTGGGCGGGTAGGTGTAGACGCCGGCGTACGTTTCATCGAGGCCGTAGCGATAGCGGTACTGGTTCTCCGTGATCGTCAGCGCGGCGTTGAAGTCGAAGCACAGCACGAAGCCGGCGAAGGACCCCGAGGTCTGCAGCTCGCACGTTGCATTGTTGACGAGGTCGAGCACGACGCCGTTGCCGGTCGACGTCGGCGTGCTGACCGTGGTGTAGGTGAAGCGCTCGGCAAACGTCGAGATGATGTCGTAGAAGTAGACCCATTCGCCGAGCAGCCCGGAGGGTGGGTCGCCGTAGCCGAAGTTGTACGGAACGATGGCCGTGGTGCGCCCGCCCGGCAGCGTCAGCGTGGCCGTGGTTTCCGACGTGAAGTTGATCGAGATGGTGCCGTCGTTGCCCGCGCCGCCGGGTCGCCCCGGGTACGCGCAGGAGATGCACTGCCCGTTGCGGTATTTGTCGAGCGTGGCGGTGAACGACCGGCCGCCGTTGGTGAGCGCAGCCGCCGCAAGGTACCACTCGGAATCGCCGTTCGGCTTGTAGCTGAACACGGTGACGACCAGCACGCCGTTCTGGATGTCGATGTTGTAGCCGCTGCCGGATTCATTCGAGTTCCACCACTGGCCGGTGCGCGCCTGGAAGGCGTGGGCAGCGGTGGCGAAGAGCAGCATGGCAATCGCGATCGTGAGACGCTTCATTGCGGTCCTCCCTCGGGCTGGTTGTTGGTGTGCAAACGCCTGCCGGACGCCATGGTAGCGCTGCTGGTTCGCCGGTGGTGGTCTTTGTCGACGATCGTCGGCGGCACGCCATGGGCCGGTATTCCGGTCAGCCCCGACCCTCACAGAAGTCGACCAGCCGGGTGGCAAGGTCGGGGGCTTCCGCCTGCGTCCGGGCCCATGCAGCGCCATGCCGGTGGAGCGCCGGCAACGCCTGCCGCAACCCGGGCCAGGATGACGCCACCATGTCCGCGTTGCCGTCGTTCCAGCCGTACCAGAACGCGCGCTGCACCGCATGGGCGGGTTCCGGCACTCCGGCCTCATAGCGGGTCAGGTAGGCGTCCATCTTGGCGAGATGCGCATCCTCGTCCTGCGGATACAGCTGCCAGACGAACGGCCGCCCGGCCCATTGCGCCCGCACCAGCGAGTCTTCGCCGCGGACGAAATTGAGGTCGCATTGCCACAGGCGCTGGTCAAAGTCGTCCTGGTCCACCAGCGGCAACGTGGCGATGGTCAGCGCGCCCCGGACGATGGTCTGGCCGGCATGCGGCACGGCGCCGGCGGTGAAGCGGTCGAGCTCGGAGCGCGCGATACCCTCCGGTGCCAGGCACACCAGGGTGTCGTCGCCGTCGGCCCACTGGTCGAGCAGCGCGGGCAGCGCCGGATTGGCATAGCAGAAGAGAGACACGAGCGTCGCCTGGCCCGCGCCATCGACACCGGCCTCGCGCAGCAGCGCCGCTCGGCGCGAGGGATCGGCCACGGCGGCGTCCCGTTGCGCCAGCAGGCCGGCTTCGCGCAGCAGTCCGCCGGCACGCGGCGTGAAGCCGGGAAACCAGAACGTGCGCAGCAGCCCGTTCTGCGGATGGGGCGAGGGCAGGCCGTGCGAGGTGTCGATCCATGGCTCGGCCGACATGTATTCGAGCACCACCCACACCGGGGGTTGCGGCGCGCGCGCCATCGCCGCGACATAGGCATCGGTGATGCCGCAGCCGAAGCCCTCGATCACGACGTCGGCCGGCGAAGCGGACGCGGCGGCGGCATCGGTCCAGTGCCGGATGCGCACGTCCGCACTCCCTTGGTCGGCCGCAGTCGCGTCCAGCGCCGGGACGATGCGTGCCAGCGTGCGCACATCGTCGATCCACAGCGTGACCGCCAGCCCGTGCTCTGCGGCCAGTTGCCTAGCCAGCCGCCAGCAGACCCCGGCGTCGCCGAAGTTGTCGACGACGCGGCAGAAGATGTCCCAGCGGAGCGAGGGCTTCATCGTGCGTCACCGGCCCTTTGGATGCGAGAATTCGTCCCCATTATCGCAATACTCCGGGGCATCGGCCCCGCGACCCTGGGGAATCAGAATGCTTGGTGCGTTGACCATCGATGTCGTGTCGGACGTGGTGTGCCCGTGGTGCTACATCGGCAAGCGGCGGCTGGAGGAGGCGCTGGCGCTGCTACGCGCCACCGAACCGGACCTGCCGGTCGAGGTGCGCTGGCATCCGTTCCAGTTGAACCCGGACCTGCCGGCCGAAGGGGCGGACCGCCGGCAATACCTCGAGCGCAAGTTCGGCGGTCCCGCGCGGGCGAAGGAAATCTATGCGCGCGTCGAGGCCGCGGGTGCCACGGTCGGCATACCCTTCGCCTTCGATGCGATCGAGCGGCAGCCCAACACCCTGCTGGCGCACCGGTTGATCGCGTGGGCGCAGACGCGGCCCGAAGGCGATGCCGATGCCTTGGTCGAGTCGTTGTTCAAGGCCTATTTCATCGACGGCCAGTATCTGGGCGACCGCGACGTGCTCGCCGCCCGCGCGGTGGCCGCGGGCTTCGATCCCGACGATACGCACGCGTTCCTCGAATCGTCGGCCATGGCGGATACCGTGGCGGGTGCGGATCGCCGCGCGCGCGAGATGGGCGTGACGGGTGTCCCGTTCTTCATCTTCGACGGCAAGACCGCGGTATCCGGGGCGCAGGAGCCCGCCACGCTGATCGAGGCCATCCGGCAGGCGCGCCTGGCGCCGGCAGCGCCGGGCTAGAAAGCGTCGTCCCACGGCCGCGACAGCCGGATCGCCGCGGTGATCAGGCCGACCATGCTGTAGGTCTGCGGGAAATTGCCCCACATCTCGCCGGTCGTGCTGTCCACATGCTCGGCCAGCAGTCCGTGCGGATTGCGGCACGCCAGCAGGCGCTCGAACAACGCACGCGCGCGGTCGCGCTCGCCGATCGCCGCCAGCGCGTTCACCAGCCAGAACGAACACACGATGAAGGCATTCTGCGGCGCGCCGAAGTCGTCGTGCTCGATGTAGCGGAACACGTAGCCCGACCGCACCAGGTCGCGCTCGATGGCGGCCACCGTGGCCCGAAAGCGCGGGTCGTCGGCGCGGACGAAGTTCAGTTCCGCCAACAGCAGCAGGCTGGCGTCGAGTTCCTTGCCGTCGACGTGCGAGACGAAGTGCCCGTGCTGTTCGCTCCAGCAGTGTTCGTCGACGTACGCATGGATGCGGGCCGCATTGCCGCCCCACACGGCCGCGCGCTCGTCGAGCTTCAGGTGCACGGCGATGCGCGCCAGCCGGTCGCAGGCGGCCCAGCACATCACGCTCGAGAACGTGTGCACGCGCTCGCGGCCCCGCAGCTCCCACAGCCCCGCGTCGGGC
>JANNNM010000081.1:0-4698 GCA_031398535.1 Betaproteobacteria bacterium
TACACGCCACCGGTGCAGTACGACGCCGCCACGTGGGCCGAGTCCGACGTGAAGAAGGACTGGTACGCGCGGCTTGGCAGCGAGACCAATCACCTGAGCGCCATCGAGCTGACCAATGGCGGCAGTGGTTACACCTCGACGCCGACCGTGGAGATCTCCGGTGGGGGCGGCGGGACCGGCGCGTTCGCGATCGCCATCGTCGGCATAACCGGCGTGGTCGAAGCCGTGGCGCTGGTGCTGCCCGGCAATAACTACACGTCGGCGCCGACCATCACGATCACCGGAGGCGGCGGCAGTGGCGCCAAGGCCTTCGCGTATCACTCCTATGTCTCGATGAAGGCGCCCGCCGCGGACCCGACGAAGAACATGACGGTGAAGGCGTTGCTGAACGACCAGGACACGCACGCGGAAGTGCTGTTCGACCTGACGTTCTCGCAGCAGGGCCCGCCGTTCTTCGTCTGGGGCACGGGCATCAACCCGGACGGCACCGGCGACACGCTGCAGACGCGCAACTACTATTTCTCGCTGACGCGGCTGCAGGCCAGCGGCACGATCACGATCGATGGAACCCGGCATGTCGTATCCGGCGTCACGTGGATGGATCACGAGTACGGCGCCTTCGGTACCTCCGCCAACCCGGTCAAGTGGTTCCTGCAGGACATGCAGCTCGACAACGGCTTCTGCATCTCCAACTACGCAACGGTGGCCGCCGGTGAATCGCCCCAGCTCAACAAGACGACCGCCAGCACCTGCACCGTGCAGGCGGCCGACGGCACGACCTGGTTCGTCCCCTCGCTGGTCACGCCGTTCGGCAAGACGTGGACAAGCGCCGCCGGCGCCACGTTCTTCCTGCAGTTCGAAGTCCAGATCCCGGGCTTCAATGCGACGCTGATCGTGGACACGCCGGTGGCCAACCAGGATTTCCCGCTGCCGGGCAACAACGTCTATGAAGGCGTCGCTTTGGTGTCCGGCACGTTCCGGTACGCTGCCGTCGCGGGCACGGCATGGAACGAGCAGGCGTTGTAAGGCAAAAGACGCGGGGTCGCGGGCGCGGCAGGTTGTCTAACCAGGTTTTCGGGGTATATCCCGGCGGATCGGGACGTCCCGGCACGTGACCTGTTAGCATTTCCTGTTGCACCAGAATTTCAACCCGCACCGGAGGAACCCCATGGCAAAAACTCCCCGCAGCAAAGGCCTGCATCCTGCGCCGTCGATCAAGCAACTGGCGTCACTGAAAGTCGCGGTCGCGCGCTCCGCGCCCTCCACGGCAACCGCCATCGGCGTGCCGGTGGGCACCAAAGGCGCCGTGCCGCGCGAGGTCGGGTTCGACCGCGATGCGCTGGCTGCGACCGGCTTTGAAGGCAAGTTGGGCCAGATCTTCGTGACGCCGCACGGCAAGAATTCGATCGTCGTCGCCGTGGGCGTCGGCGACGGAAAGCTTACCGTGGCGCAGTTGCGCGACGCAGCCGCAGCCTTTGCACGCGCCGGGTCGAAGCATCCGGAGCTGACCACGAACCTCGCCGACGCCGCCACCGGCATCAACGCGAAGGACGCCGCCGAGGCTGTCGTCGAAGGCATCCTGCTGGCGCGCTATCGCTATGAAATCCTGAAGAGCGATTCGAAGGACATTCGCCTCAAGGAATTGACGCTGGTGACGAGCGCGGATCGCGCCAAGGCGCAGTCGGCCGGCGCGGCGCTCGGCAAGACGATGGCCAGCGCGGCGATGCTCGCCCGCGACCTCGCCAACGCGCCGGCCAAGTTGCTGACCGCCTCGAAGATGGCGGATGTCGCCGTTGAAGTCGCGCACGAGCGTGGCCTGAGTGTTGAGGTGTTCGACAAGTCCGATCTCGAGAAGATGGGCTGTGGCGGCATGCTCGGCGTGAATGCCGGCAGCACCGAACCGCCGCGGATGGTCAAGCTCACCTACAAGCCCAAGGGTGGCAAGGGCAAGGGCGGCGCGCACCTCGCCATGGTCGGCAAGGGCATCATGTACGACTCCGGCGGGATCAACCTCAAGCCCGCGCAAGGCATGCAGCTCTACATGAAGATGGACATGGCGGGCGCCGCCTCGGTGCTGGGCGCGATGTCCGTGCTGCGCGACCTCGATTGCCGGAACACGGTCACTGCCTTCCTGATGTGCACCGACAACATGCCCTCCGGCTCGGCGACCAAGATGGGCGATGTGCTGACCCACCGCAACGGCACGACCGTCGAGATCCACAACACGGATGCCGAGGGCCGGCTGATCCTCGCTGACGGACTGGCGCTGGCCGCGGAGTTGAAGCCCGATGCGATCGTCAACATCGGCACGCTGACCGGCGCCATCCTGCTGGCACTCGGCGACAAGCTGACCGGCGTCTTCGCGAATCACGAAGGCTTCATGAAGCAGGTCGAGGCCTCGGCCGGACGCACGGACGAAACCATCTGGCGGATGCCGCTGGACGCGCGGTATCGCCGGCAACTCGATTCCTCCATTGCCGACATGCGCAACCTGGGTGATGCGCAGCCCGGTTCGATCACGGCGGCGCTCTACCTGCAGGAATTCGTCGACGGCATCCCGTGGTCGCATTTCGACATCTGCGGGACGATGAAGTCCGACACCGACGACTCCTGGCGCTCGCGCGGGGCCACGGGGGTCGATGCCCGGCTGTTCGCCGACCTGGCGGTCAACTTCACGCGGCCGAAGTAGCGTTCGATGACGCCAGCGATGAAGGCCGGCACGCTGGCCGAGGCCCTGCCCTACCTCCGTGCGTTCCACGGCAAGACGCTCGTCATCCGCTTCGGCGGCCACGCGATGGCCGACCCGGCGCTGAAGGCGGGTTTCGCGCGCGACATCGCGTTGCTTCGGCTTGTCGGCATGAAGCCCATCGTCGTGCACGGTGGCGGCTGGGGCATTGACGACCTGATGAAGAAGATGGGCCTGCCCAACGAGCGCTATCGCGGGCACCGGATCACGGACGAGCGCACGCTGACCGTGATCGAGATGGCGCTCTCCGAGATCAACCAGGAGCTGACGTCGCTGATCAACCAGCAAGGTGGCCGCGCCGTGGGCCTCGACGGTCAGGACGGCCGCTTCATCACTGCGCGGCCGATGACGCTGCCGGACGATCCCGACGCCCCGGACCTCGGTTTCATCGGCGACGTCGAGAGCATCGACCCCGCGCTGATCCAGCTGCTGCTGTCGCGCAACTTCGTGCCGGTGATCATGCCGATCGGCGTCGCCGCGGATGGCACCACGTACCACATCAACTCCGACCTGCTGGCGGGCCAGCTGGCGCGCGTGCTCGAGGCCGAGAAGCTGGTGCTGATGACCAACGTCCCCGGCGTGCTCGACCGCGACGGCAAGCTCGCGCACATCCTCACCGCGTCGGAAGCCGAGGCGCTGATGCAAAGCCACGTCGTGCACGGCGGCATGGAGCCCCGGCTGCTGGCCGCGCTGCGCGCCGTGCGCGAGGGCGTGCGCTCGGTACACATCATCGATGGCGGCGTGCCCAGCGCGCTGCTGCTGGAAGTGCTGACGGCCAGCGGCGTGGGCACCGCCGTGCGGTCCGACACCGGCCCGCATTTCTTCGACGACAGCCGCGCCTACCTGCTGGCGCAGTGAAGCGGTCGTGCTGACCCGCATCGACGAGGTTCGCGCGTACCTGCGCGACGCCGGTGCGCGGCCATGCCACGAGCAAGCCGTGCTGCGGGCATGGACCCAGGGCCGGCCGCTCGACCGCGGTTCGCGGGCGCCGGAGGACTTCCTGCCCAAGTCGTTGCGCGACGCGCTGCCCGGCCTCGCCGCGGCATTGGCCGCCACCGCGCGCGTGCACACCGAGGAAGCCGCAGACGACGGCGCCGTGCGCCTGCTGCTGGCGCTGGCCGACGGCAAGACCGTGGAAAGCGTGCTGCTGCCGCGGGACGGCGTGTGTGTGTCCACGCAAGTCGGATGCGCCGTCGGCTGCGTGTTCTGCATGACCGGTCGCGATGGCCTGCAGCGGCACCTGGGCAGCGCGGAGATCGTCGCGCAGGTGACGCATGCCCGGACGCGCCGTCCGGTGAAAAAGGTGGTGTTCATGGGCATGGGCGAGCCCGCGCACAACCTCGACAACGTGCTCGATGCGATCGACCTGCTCGGCACCGAAGGCGCAATCGGACACAAGAACCTCGTGTTCTCGACGGTGGGCGACCGGCGGGTCTTCGAGCGGCTGCCGCAGGGCCGCGTCAAGCCGGCGCTGGCGCTGTCACTGCATTCGACCGTTGCCGCGCGACGTGCCGGGCTGCTGCCGCATGCGGCGCGCCTCGATCCGGCCGAACTGGTTGCGCTGGGTGAAGCGTACGCGCGCCTGACCGGCTATCCGATCCAGTACCAGTGGACGTTGATCGATTGCGGCAACGATGGCGCCGATGAAGTGGACTGCATCTTCGGCTTGCTGGCAGGCAAGTACGCGGTGATGAACCTGATCCCGTACAACACGGTCAGCGGCTTCGCGTTCCGGCGCCCGCCGCACGAGCGCGCGGAGGCGATGGCGCGGGAACTGTCCGCGCGTGGCGTGCTGACCAAGCTGCGGCAGTCGGCGGGGCAGGACATCGACGGCGGCTGCGGCCAGCTCCGGGCGCGCGTGATTGCACCGCCGGTGTCCCGCCGCGAACAACGCTTGTAGGCGAGGCTGAAGCCTCGCCTACAAGCGGTCATGCCAGCGTACTTCAGGTCGG
>JANNNM010000777.1:0-2800 GCA_031398535.1 Betaproteobacteria bacterium
GTGGTGTTCGGCAAGAATTTCGGGCCGCGCGACAATGGGCGGAAGCTGCCCAGCGAACGCGCCGCGGCCCCTGTCGAAAAAAAGGAAGCCAAGGTCGTGCCACCGGGCTCGTACACGTCCGCCGCGATCATCCTGCTGACCGATGGCCGCCGCACCACCGGCCCTGACCCGCTCGATGCGGCGCGGATGGCCGCCGATCACGGCGTACGCGTGTTCACGGTCGGCTTCGGCACCTCCGGCGGCGCGCCCATCGACATCGACGGCATGTCCATCTTCATGCGCTTCGACGAGGAATCACTGAAGGGCATCGCGGGGCTCACCGCCGCGGAATATTTCCATGCCTCCAGTGCCGCGGACCTGAAGACCATCTACGAAAACCTCAACAGCCGCTTTGCGCTCGAGCGCAAGGAAACGGAAATCTCCGCGCTGCTCACCGCGCTGGCCGCCGTGCTGGCCGTGGCGGCGGGCACGTTGTCGCTGTTGTGGTTCGGGCGGGTGGCGTAGCGCGCTAGGCGAGATCCTTCCGCATCAGGTGCTTTGTGATCCCGTGCGGATACACGTCGAGTTCATGCGCCGTGGCGTACCCCATCTTCCGGTAGAACCCGGCCGCCTGGAAGCTGAACGTTTCGAGATAGAAGTACCGGCATCCACGCGTGCCCGCGTGCGCTTCAAAGGCCCGCATCAGTCTCGAAGCGATGCCCTGCTTCTGCAGCGCCGGGACCACCCATAGCTGCTGCAGCTCGCAGCAATCGCCCCACGTCCGCCCCACCGCGCCGCCGATGACGGCACCCGCTTCGTCACGCGCGAAGCATCCCAGCGGACGCACCTCGTGCAGCGGCGCCGCGATGTCGTTGGCGTCGCCCAGGCCCGTGTCCACCACCTCCGCATCGGCGGGGGGCGGGACATCGTGGGTGTCGATGGTGATGGTCATGATCGATAAATCGGGGATTTCAGCTAAGGCATACGGTCAATGGCGGGATCCCCATCACCGACATCAAGCTAGGCATCCAACGACGCGCCTTGCAATTGAATCCAGTCACTTGACACTTCGATTTTTGTATATACACTATGTATACGCAATTTACCTGGGATGAAGTCAAGCGCGCAATCAATCTTCGGATGCACGGCATCGATTTTGTAGACACCCAGCAAGTCTTCGCCGGACTCACGTACACGTACGAAGACTCTCGTTTTGACTACGGCGAGTCTCGCTTCGTCACGCTTGGATTGCCAAATCACACTGTCGTTACCGTAGTACATACAGAAAGTGACAACGTCATTCGAGTCATCTCCGTGCGCAAAGCCACCAAACATGAGCAAACAATCTACTTCAGGCAAATCGCGGACTGATTGGCCGCGTGTCCGCGCCATGGCAGATCGAGACATTGCCGTTTCTGCCGAACATCCGCAAGCGTCGACCAAGCACATTGTTCGCGGAATTGTCCGCCGTGGACTTGAGCCGGTGCCGCCCAAGGCTGCTATCTCTTTGCGCATTGATCTCGATGTCCTTGGCTGGTTCAAGGCACAGGGGCCGGGATATCAAACGCGAATCAACGCGATTCTCCGCGCATACAAGGATGCCTCGAGTTGATCCCCCGCCGCGCCCTCAATCGTGCGCAGGCTCGTTGTTGCGCAGATAATCCTGCGCGAACGCCGCGCCGAACCATCCTTCACCCACCCCCACTTCCGGATACAGGCGACGCAACTCGTCCTGCGTAGCAGCATCCAGCGCATCGAAGTCACTGCACCCGGTGCGCACGCGCCACGCCTCGTCCATCGCGACGAACTTGTGGTCGCCATCACCGCGGATGAACACGCCGCAGATGTGCCCCAGCATCACGTCGCCGGGCTGCAGGTCTTCGCGCGTCAGCACCATCACATCGAAGTGCGGGTTAGGTGGCGCGCCCGTGCCGCCGATCCATCCGTACGCGCCGGTGAAGCCGCGGTGATGCAACAAAGAATAGTCGGAGGAGCGCCGAAACTTTCCCGTAAGCGGCTCGTAGCGCATGCGCATCGGCTCGCCACGCGGCTGCTCGATCACGATCCACGCCTTGCCCGGATACTCCGGGTGCAGCACCACGTTGCGGCTATTCATCGTAGAGGTGCTTCGGCAATTCCGTCTCAATCCTGCCGAGGACCCAATAGTGTTCGGCGGGATAGTACGCAGTGCGAACATAGCCCGCATCGCCCATCGCAAAGCCGATGCCGTGCTTGCCATTGAGGTTGGGCGGCGCGCCCACGATCACGCGCAACACGGCATTGAGGATGCCGCCGTGCGCCACGACCAGATGCCGTCCAGGTCCGCGCCGCACCAGGTTCTGCAGCGCCCGCGTCGAGCGGATCTGGATGTCGAAGTCGCTCTCACCGGTGCCGTGGAAACTCTCGTAGGGGTTGCGCCAGGCGGGTACCGGGAAGCGCTCGGCCGCCACGTCGAATGGCAGCCCTGCCAGCGCGCCGTTGTCGAACTCCATCCAGTCCGGGTCCGTTTCGACGGCGCCGCCCAGCGTTTGCGCGACGATCAGCGCGGACTCGTGCGCGCGCCGCAACGAGCTGGCGGTGATGGAATCGAACTTGATTCCCTGCTCGGCAAAATCCCGCGCCCGCGCCAGCACCTGAGCGCGTCCCTTGGCCGTCAGCGAGTCGTCGTAGCGACCCCCGTGCACGTTTTCGTCGTCCGCCGCGGACCAGCCGTGACGCATGAAATAGATGACGAGGCGATCGGTCATGGTTTTTGCGCCAATGAACACACTGTAGGCCAGCCTCGCGGGGGTGCCGCAACGATTAACCTGTGAGGCTGAAG
>JANNNM010000781.1:0-1213 GCA_031398535.1 Betaproteobacteria bacterium
CGGGCTGAAACGCGCCGCGCCGGTTCACTCGAACACCGGCAGCACGTCGTCCTTCAGCGTCCCGCGCGCCTGCTGGTAGTCCGGCAGCACTTACGTTGGCATGGCGCCCGCGCTGGCGGCGCGCGTCTAGGGCTGGCGGCCGGTCGCGCTGCCCGGGCGGTCCTGCGCGGCGCGGCGTGCGCGCCGTTCGCTGACGAAGGTGCCCACTGCGGGAAGCAGCGACACCACGACGATGCCGATCACGATCCACGTCAGGTTCTGCTTCACCCACGGGATGTTGCCGAAGACATAGCCCGCGTACACGAGCGAGGCGATCCACAGCACGGCGCCGATGACGTTGTACACGAGAAAGCGGCGGTACTGCATCGCGGCCACGCCCGCCAGGAACGGCGCAAACGTGCGGATGATCGGGATGAAACGGCCGATGATGATCGTCACCGCGCCGTACTTGTCGTAGAACGCCTGCGTGCGGCGCAGGTAATCCTGCTTGATCCACCGCGAGTCGGGTCGGTCGAAGACCTTGGGACCGAGGTAACGGCCGATCGCGTAGTTGAGCGAATCGCCCAGGATCGCGGCGACGATCAGCAACCCGACCAGCAGGTGCACGTCCAGTC
Source organism: Betaproteobacteria bacterium (assembly GCA_031398535.1). Classification (GTDB taxonomy): domain Bacteria; phylum Pseudomonadota; class Gammaproteobacteria; order Burkholderiales; family Casimicrobiaceae; genus VBCG01. Next base: position 615 of record JANNNM010000781.1, read on the forward strand.
CGGCGCCCGCCACCACGGTGCCCGCGATGAACAGCAGCGAATCACCGGGCAGGAACGGCAGGACGACGAGCCCGGTCTCGGCGAAGATGACGAGGAAGAGGAGGCCGTAGAGCCACGGCCCATACTGGCTGGCGATCGCCGCCAGCGTCTGGTCGAGCGACAGGATTGCGTAGAAGAACGTCGTGAACATGGGACCTGCGGTTGGGCGCCGCCTCGCGGCGCCCGCCCGTCACGGCAGGATTTTTTCGCCGGCGGGTCCGGACTTCCGGTCCGGCTTGACGAGGTCCTCGCGCGACACGCCCATCCACATCACCAGCGGCGCCATCACCAGCACCGACGAGTAGATGCCGAACAGGATGCCGATGGTCAGCGCCAGCGCGAAGTAATGCAGCGTCTCGCCACCAAAGAAGAGGATCGACAGCACCATCAGCAGCGTGCTGCCGTGGGTGATCATCGTCCGGGAAATGGTGCTGGTGATGGCATTGTCGATCACCTGCGGTACCGTGGCCTTGCGCATCTTGCGGAAGTTCTCGCGGATCCGGTCGGCGATCACGACCGACTCGTTGACGGAGTAGCCCAGCACCGCCAGTACGGCGGCC
>JANNNM010000789.1:0-3752 GCA_031398535.1 Betaproteobacteria bacterium
GAGGCGCTGTGGGCAGGTACCGATCCGCTGGCCCCGGCGCCGATGAAAGACCGCGACATCTTCGACCAGCTGTGAATCGACTGATGCCCACTGCCACCCCCCTCGACCGGACAGTCGGCTACGCCGCGCGGCGCGCGTGGATCGAACAGTATTTCGATCGCACGGCGGCGCAGGCGTGGGCGCGTCTCACGTCCGACGCGCCCGTCAGCGGCATCCGCGCCACGGTGCGCGCGGGCCGCGACCGGATGCGCGCGACACTGGCCGGTTGGTTGCCGGCCGACCTCACGGGTCGCCGCATCCTCGATGCCGGCTGCGGCACCGGGCAGATGGCGATGGTGCTGGCCCAGCGGGGCGCCGAAGTGGTTGCCATCGACCTCTCCCGCACGCTGACCGACCTGGCGCGTGAACGGATGGCCGCCCTTCCTGGCAGCGGCCGCATCACGTTCCTGGCCGGCGACATGCTCGATGCTGCGCTCGGGGAATTCGATCATGTCGTCGCGATGGATTCGCTGATCCACTACCGCTCGCATGACATCGTGCGCGCCATCGGTGGCCTCGCGGAGCGCACGCGGCATTCGATCGTGTTCACCTTTGCGCCGCGCACGCCAGCGCTGTCGGTGATGCACGCGCTGGGCCGGCTGTTTCCACGTGGCGATCGCGCGCCGGCCATCGAACCCGTCGCCGAACATGCGTTGCGACTTGAACTGGCGGAGCCGCCGGTGCTGGCCGGCTGGAAGCCGGTGCGAACGCAGCGGGTCAACAGCGGCTTCTACAAATCGCAGGCGATGGAGCTGGCCCGCGCATGAAACAGTTGAACACCGCGCTGGCCCGGGCCTGGACCAAGGTGGGGACGCAGTTCCTGCCCTTTGCCGACGCGGCCACGCCGGAATTGCCGTTGGGCCGCCTGCTGCGGCTGGCGCTGTTCCAGGTGTCGGTGGGCATGGCGCTGGTGCTGCTGACGGGCACGTTGAACCGCGTGATGATCGTGGAACTGGGCGTGCCAACGTGGCTGGTGGCACTGATGGTGTCGTTGCCTTTGGTGTTCGCACCCTTCCGCGCGCTGGTGGGCTTCCGCTCCGACCAGCATCGCTCGGTGCTGGGATGGCGTCGCGTGCCCTACATCTGGATGGGCACGCTGCTGCAGTTCGGCGGCTTCGCGATCATGCCGTTCGCGCTGCTGGTGCTGTCCGGCGACACGCATGGCCCCATCGTGATCGGCCAGATTGGCGCCGCGCTGGCGTTCCTGCTGGTCGGCGCGGGCCTGCATACGACGCAAACCGCGGGCCTGGCGCTGGCCACCGATCTCGCGCCGCCGGAGTCCCGTCCGCGCGTGGTTGCCCTGCTCTACGTGATGCTGCTGGTCGGCATGGTGGGCAGCGGCATCATCTTCGGCTGGCTGCTGACGGACTTCAACCAGGTGCGGCTGATCCAGGTGATCCAGGGCGCGGCGCTGGTGACGATGGTCCTCAACATCATCGCGCTGTGGAAGCAGGAGGCGCGCAATCCCGCCCATACCGACCCGAAGCGCGCACGGCCGACATTTCGCGCGTCGTGGCGCGCGTTCATGGCGGCGGGACGCTCGGCGCGACTGCTGGTGGCGGTCGGGCTCGGCACCGCAGCCTTCTCGATGCAGGACATCCTGCTCGAGCCCTATGGCGGCCAGATCCTGCACCTTGGCGTCGGCGCCACGACCATGCTGACCGCGCTGTCGGCCTGCGGCGCGCTGGCCGCCTTCACGCTGGCTGCGCGCGCGCTCGATTGGGGGACCGACCCGCACCGGATCGCCGCGACCGGTGTGATGGCCGGCATCGTGGCGTTCGCGGCCGTCATCTTCGCCGAACCGCTCGATTCGCCGCTGCTGTTTCGACTCGGCACCGTGATGATCGGCTTCGGTGCCGGACTCTTTTCCGTCGGCACGCTGACGGCCGCGATGTCGCTCGACCACAACGGCCAGAGCGGACTGGCACTCGGCGCCTGGGGCGCCGTGCAGGCCACCGCAGCGGGCGTTGCAATCGCGCTGGGGGGCGCGCTGCGCGACATCATCGGTTCGCTTGGCAGCGACGGCGTACTGGGGCCGGCCCTCAATGGCCCCGCCGTCGGCTACAGCTTTGTGTATCACCTTGAAATCGGGTTGCTGTTCGCGACTTTGGTGGTGATCGGTCCGCTGGTTCGTCCGGCGGGTGCAGCACGATCGACATCCGGCTCGCGCTTTGGTCTGGCTGAGTTTCCGGGGTAGCCAATTTCGTTCGACAGGGAGGAATCGCAATGCCCACCGGCGCAATCACCGAATACATCGACGTGGCCCAGCTCGCGCTCTACGCGTTCTGGATCTTTTTTGCAGGGCTCATCATCTACCTGCGGCGCGAGGACAAGCGCGAAGGCTATCCGCTCGAATCCGATCGTTCGGGCTCGATCACGGTCCAGGGCTGGCCGGCGATGCCGCCGCCCAAGATCCGGCGTGTGGCGTTCGGCACTGCGCCGATGCCCAACGCGCGCGATACGCGGCCGGTGGCCGCGGAACCGCATGGCAATTTCCCCGGTGCCCCATTGGAACCCACCGGCAACGCGATGCTCGATGGCGTGGGGCCGGCGGCCTACGCCAATCGTGCCAATGTGCCCGATGTCACGATCGACGGCATCCCGCGCATCGTCCCGCTGCGTGTCACTGCGCATCACTCGGTGGCGGACGGCGATCCGGATCCGCGCGGCATGACGGTGATCGGCGCCGACGGACAGAGCGGCGGCACGGTGCGCGACCTGTGGGTCGATCGCTCCGAGGAAATCTTCCGCTACCTCGAAGTGGCGGTCCCCACGCCCTCGGGCGGCCGCAACGTGCTGCTGCCGGTCAACTTCACGAAGATCGACGGCGCGCGCCGGCAGATCAAGGTGGCGTCCATCCTCGGTGCGCAGTTCGCCCAGGTACCCGCGCATGCCAGCCCCGACCAGGTGACGTTGCTCGAGGAAGATCGCATCGCCGGCTATTACGGTGGCGGCACGCTCTACGCCGAGCCTTCGCGCCGCGAGCCGCTGATCTAGGTCGTCATCATGGCCCAACTCATCGACGGACTTCCCGAGCCCCTGCCGGAAGGCGAGCGCGTGCTGTGGCAAGGCGCGCCCGACACCCGGTCATTGCTGCTGCACGCGTTCCACCTGCGCAAGCTCGCCTTGTATTTCGGCGTGATCCTGCTGCTGCGCGGAATGTTTGCGATGGCCGATGGCGCCACGACCGGCGGCGCCGTCGTGGCCGCGTTGTGGCTGCTGCCGGTGGCCATGGCGGCGCTGGGCCTCGTGGCCGTGATCGGCGTGCTGACGGCGCGCAGCACGATCTACGCGATCACCGATCGTCGCGTCGTGATGCGCATCGGCGTCGTGCTGCAGATCACCTTCAACATCCCGTTCCGGCTGGTCGAGGGCGCGGAGCTCCACGCATGGCGGGACGGCAGCGGCGACGTTCCGTTGCAGTTGAACGGCAAGGATCATCTGGCGTGGCTGCACCTGTGGCCGCACGTGCGGCCGTGGCGCGTGGCGCACCCGGAGCCCATGCTGCGTTGCGTGCCGGACGCCCAGGCGGTCGCGCAGACCCTGGCGCTGGCGCTGGCCGAGCACGCAGGTATCGCGCCGGTTCGTACCATGGCGCCGGTGGTCGCAACGCAAGGCCTGGCGGTGGGTCGGCAACCGTTCGCTGCGGCCGGGGATTGAGCGAGGACGAACAATGAGCGAATCATCCTTCGACCAAGGCAACACGCCGCGCG
>JANNNM010000821.1:0-7998 GCA_031398535.1 Betaproteobacteria bacterium
GGCCACTGGCAAGGCGGCCACGCGGGGCGTGCTGTTTCGCGACGCCGCGGCCATCGAGAATCTGCGCAAGGTGGATACGCTGATCGTGGACAAGACCGGGACGCTGACGGAAGGCAAGCCGCGCTTCGATCGTGTCGTCGCGGCAGCGGGCTATACGGACGACGAGGTGCTGCGTCTCGCGGCCAGCTTGGACCAGGGCAGCGAACATCCGCTGGCGGATGCCATCGTCCGGGCGGCGCGGGAGCGCGGGCTTGCGCTGGCCAAGGCCGTGGGCTTCGAGTCCAGCACCGGTATCGGTGTTCGCGGCATCGTTGAGGGCAAGCAGCTGGCACTGGGCAACATCGCGTTGATGACGCAGGTGGGCGTGGCGGTCGACACGCTGCAGGAACGGGGCGAGGCGCTGCGTGCCGAAGGCGCCAGCGTGATGATGCTGGCCGTCGACGGCAAGGCCGCGGGTTTGCTTGCAGTCTCCGATCCGATCAAGTCCAGCACCGCGGAAGCGTTGGCCGCGCTGAAAGCCGCCGGTATCCGCGTGATCATGGCGACCGGCGATGGACTCACGACCGCCCGATCGGTTGCGGCCAAGCTAGGCATCGACGAGGTGCACGGCGAGGTCAAGCCGGCGGACAAGCTGGCGATGGTGGAGAAACTGCAACGCGAAGGGCGGGTGGTGGCGATGGCCGGTGACGGCATCAACGACGCGCCCGCGTTGGCCCGCGCGGATGTCGGCGTGGCGATGGGCACAGGCACCGATGTCGCGATGAACAGCGCGCAGGTCACGCTGGTGAAGGGCGATCTGCGTGGAATCGCCGTGGCCCGCACGATCTCCGACGAGACGGTCGCCAACATGAAGCAGAACCTGGGCTTTGCCTTCATCTACAACGCATTGGGCATCCCGCTGGCGGCGGGAGTGCTGTTTCCATTCACGGGATGGCTGCTGTCGCCGATGATCGCGGCACTGGCGATGAGCCTGAGTTCGGTGTCGGTGATCGGCAACGCGCTGCGGCTTCGTGGCGCGGCGGTCGCAAAGGGCTGACTGGATGTCATGGCCCAAAGGTTCGCAGGGATCGATGCGCGCACCCTTCCATAGGTGCTGGCCTGCCGGGCCGCCTACCGCAATTCGTTGATGGCGCTTGTCACCGCCCGCTGCACCAGTTGTTTCTCGGCATCGGACTCGCCCATCACGGTTTCCCACTGCAGCCGCACATAGGCGGAGCGGTGCCGGCTCTTCAGTACCAGCGTTTGCAGACCCCGAGTGTCGCCGAACGCAAAGTCCGACGAGTAGCCGAGCAGGTCGTGGACGCCTTCCCGCCAGATTCCGGTCTGCACGGCGTCGATGATGGCGGCCATGCGCCGATGGAACTCGCGGGGTACAGCGACGTCAAGCGGATCCTGTTTCATGGTGATGGCAGTCGAAGATTCAACACCTGATGATGCTCTAAACCGTTGCCGGTCGCCAGAGTCCCAATGAGGTCGCACTGGCGGCAAGGATTGCCCCGGGGTCACCCATCGTTCCATTCCTGGCGGGAAGGAGCCCTTGATGCCGACGGAACAATGCAGGGCCGCTGGCATGATCTGGGTGCGCCGCACTGCATTGGATGGTACGGATGCATGCGACCGGAGATTCGCCGATTGCTATTTCGTGGTCTGAATTTCAGTGATCACGAATTGGCCGCCTGCCTTTTCCGCCTTGAACTTGACCTTGTCTCCGGCCTTGACCGTCGCGAGCATGGCGGGATCCTTCACCTGAAACACCATCGTCATGCCCGGCATTTCCAGGTTGGGAATGTCACCGTGTTTCAACGTGATCTTCTTCGTGTCCTTGTCGACTTTGCGCACCTCGCCATCCACCAGGTTCGCGGAGGGGGATGCCGCGATCGGTGTTCCCGGTGGCATGGCGGAGCCAGGCGAGGTCTGCGCAGCCGCGGGCCAAGCTGCGCCAACGGTCGTGAACAAGGCTGCAACTGCAACGGCGATCACTGAATTCTGCATGGGTGTTCCTTTCAACGATAGGTTTCAAAAGTGCGGCTGCTGCCATCCGCCAGGATCAGTAGCACCGCGTAGGCGTCCCGCCGGTTGGCGTAGGCGGGGCCTTCGATGACGCAATTTCCTGCTCATTTGCTTGCGGTAACCACGACTTTGCCCTTCATCCCGGCCTCGAAGTGTCCGGGCACCAGGCACCCGTACAGGAAGGTGCCGGGGTTCGTGAATTTCCACGTCATTCGCTCCGTGCGCCCCGCCTTGACATGGGCCATGTACGGTTCGTCGTGCTCCATCCCGGGATTCTTGCGCATCAGTTCTGCGTGCTTCTTCAATTCGTCTTCCGTACCAAAGACAAGTTCGTGCAGCAGCTTGCCCTTGTTGGTGATGACGAAGGTCACCGTTTCGCCCTGCGCAACTCGAATCTCCTGCTGCGAGTACCGCATGGTGTCGTCCATCGATACTGTCACTGTGCGCGTGGCCTTCGCGGGATCGCCCTCGACGCCGAAGGGATGTTGTTCCGATGAAATCGTCTTGGCCGCCTTGGCTTTACCCGCGTCGCCGTGAGCAAAGGCGACGAGGGGAAGCGTGGCCAAGGACGGCGCCAGGAGAACTGCCGCGCAGAGTGACCATTTGATGTTCATGCACGTTCCTTTGTTAATTGTTGCAAGGGGGATTGACGGTGAATTCAGTGATGCCCGGAATGCCGGTCGGGCTTGCGTACCTGAACTTCCACGGGCACTGTGTTGGTGGAGGCTGCGGGTTGCGCCGGCGCAGACGGTGCAGGTCCGGCGTCACCTTTCCACTCGAATGACTGCGTGCCCGGTGGCTGCTTGAACCAACCGGGGTCCTGGTAGTTGCCGGGCGGCTGGTCCTTGCGCACCTTCAGGACGGTGAACATGCCTCCCATCTCCAATGCGCCGTAGGGGCCGGTTCCCGTCATCATCGGTACCGTGTTATCCGGAAGCGGCATTTCCATTTCGCCCATGTCCGCCATGCCACGCTCGCCCATCACCATGTAGTCCGGAATCAGCGAGATGATCTTGTTCGCGGTGCCGCGATGGTCGACACCGATCATCGTGGGCACGTCATGACCCATCGCGTTCATCGTGTGATGGCTCTTGTGGCAATGGAACGCCCAGTCGCCTTCTTCATCGGCGAGGAAGTCGATCTGGCGCATTTGCCCGACCGCGACATCGGTCGTCACCTCCGGCCATCGGGCCGACCTCGGTACCGGTCCGCCATCGGTGCCGGTGACCTCGAACTCGTGCCCGTGCAGGTGGATCGGGTGATTGGTCATGGTCAGGTTACCGATACGGATGCGCACCTTGTCGTTCTTGCGCACGTTGAGGGAATCGATGCCCGGGAAGAGCCGGCTGTTCCACGTCCACAGATTGAAATCGAGCATCGTCATGATCTTCGGCGTGAACGCACCCGGGTCGATGTCGTAGGCGTTGAGCAGAAAGCAGAAGTCGCGGTCCACGGGATCGATCAGCGGATGTTTCGACCTGGGATGCGTGACCCAGAAGCCCATCATGCCCATTGCCATCTGGACCATCTCGTCGGCGTGCGGGTGATACATGAACGTGCCGGGCCGTCGGGCCACGAATTCGTAGACAAAAGTCTTGCCAACGGGAATCTGGGGCTGGTTCAAGCCACCCACGCCATCCATGCCGTTGGGCAGCCGCTGGCCGTGCCAGTGGATGGTCGTGTGTTCCGGCAGTTTGTTGGTGACGAAGATGCGCACGCGATCACCTTCCACCACCTCGATCGTGGGTCCCGGGCTCTGGCCGTTGTAGCCCCACAGATGGGCCTTCATGCCTGGCGCCATCTCGCGCACCACGGGCTCGGCGATCAGGTGGAATTCCTTCACGCCATTGTTCGTCCGCCATGGCAGCGTCCAGCCGTTGAGCGTCACCACCGGGTTGTACGGCCGTCCCGTGCCCGGCTGCAGCGGTGGTTGCGTGGCGGCGGAGGTCATGATCGGCGCCTCCGGCAACGCTGCAACGCCCGCTTTCGAGACGGCTGCGGCGCTCAACAGTGTGGCGCCCCCGGCCAGGAAATTGCGTCGGTTCATTGTGCCGTCCATGATCAGTGGCCCCCGGGCGCGGCGGCGCCCTTCATCCTGGCCGCAGGCGCAGCCATGCGGTCGCCGCCTGCGCCGCCGCTCAAGGCCAGTTGCAGGTCGGTCTCGGCCATCCAGAAGTCGCGCAGTGTTTCGATGTAGGCGTTGACGCTTGCAATCTGCTCGCGCGCATCGGCCAGCAGCTCGAATACACCGATCAGCATGCCGTTGTAGCGCAACACGTTTTCGTCGGCGATGCGTTTGCGCAACGGCACCACTTCATCGCGATAGTGCCGCGCCAGATCGTAGTTGGTGCGGTAGGTCTGGTAGCTGCCGCGGACCTCGGACTGTGCGGCCAGTGCAGCATCACGCAGTCGATGGGCACTCTGCATGTAGGTTGCCTCGGCACGCGCGAGCTTGGCGTCGCCCCAGTCGAACAGCGGGATCTCGATGTCGATCTCGTAGCCGTTCTGCCGCTTCTCGCCCGTGCTGCTTTCGTTGGTGTAGCCGACTTCGACGACATTGATGAACCTGGTGGCTTTGGTCAGGCCGAGATTGGCGGCCATGGCTTCGTTGCCGCGCCTGGCCATCAGGACGTCGAGACGGCGGTCCATGGCGGCGCGCTGAGCTTCAGCAATGTCCACCGTCGTCGCCGGAAGGTCGGGCAGCCGGTCAGGCAGCACGAACGCAAGGTCTGCGCCGGTCAGGCCCAGCAAGCGGCTGAGACGCTCGCGCTCGAGGATGGCGGCGAGGCGCGCGCGGGCCAACTGGCTGGTGGCGTCGGCGTAGAACACCTGCTCGCGCATCTGCGCGAGTTTGCTGAAATTTCCCACCTTGACCATGCGCGCCGCAAGTTCTGCGGCAGCTTCTGCAGCCGATTTCACCTGCTCGAAGTACTTCACCGACTCCTGCGCCGCCACGGCGGCGAAATACGCGCGTCGCGTGGCACCCGCCAGCTGCACGATCTGCGCCGCCACCTGCAGCTCCGTGGCCTCACTCTGCCGGCCCGCCACCTGCTGCGCCAACGGCATTGTCAGCAATGACATCACGCTGACCATCACGGTGCGCTCGATGGTCGTGACGTGGCTGTTGCGCTTGTTGCTGAACGTGAAGACGGGATTGGGGATCCGTCCCGCCTGGACCAGGTCGGCGTCGCTGATGCCAAGTTCGGCCAGGTTGGCCTTCAGTCCCGCGTTATTCAGCAGCGCCAACTGCACCGCAGCTTCCACCGTAAGCGGGGCATCCAGAAACGTGCGCGAGATACTCGCAATCGCAGCAGGATCGGAGTCCACCTTGGGCAGTGTCGCGTCCTTGCCGATGCGATCGCGCACCAGCGACTGTACGTTGCCGAGGCCCGCGTCCGGCGCGAGGGTTGCGCAGCCACCCAGGGCCAGCAGCGTGAGCAACACGACCGCATGGCGCGTCATCGATGGCGTCAAACGATGCAAGGTTCGATGCGTCATCGCGGCTGCCCCGCGTTGCCGACAGGCGCTGAAGAAGGCTTCGCGGGCGTGGCGGTTGCGGTTCCCGGTCTGGCTTTCGCCGCCGGCACCCCATCCTTGGCCATCTGACCCAGGGGCCCCCCCACGGCGGCGGCATCATCATTGGCCCTTTTCCATGGAATGGGATCGGCATCCACATAGGGCCGGTAGCCCTCGAAGGCCGACCGGTACTGCAATGGTGTTGGCGCGGCCGACGGCATCGGTGGGACCGGCGTCTGCGCGAGCACCGTCAGTGTCGTGCCGGCAATCAGGCACACAGCAAGGCGTGAAATGTTCATTCGACCAACTCCGAACATGGGCCAGCAAGGCGCGAGGTGCGCCGCAGTCGCCATACCGTGCACGCGATGGATCCGCGCGCGCCGGCAGGCGCGTCAGTGCGTAACCGGCGTCAGCCGGCTACGGGGACGCTGGTGGTTCGGGGAGGGCGGAAGAGCCCGTCGCCGGAACGCGAGACCCATTCCGGATCGACGAGCGTGGACACGCGCAGCGGCGTATCGGGCGGGAACAGCGATGGCGCGACGGCAGGCACCGGCGTCACCGCGGAACAGAGTTCGTTGCAGATTTTGCACTTGCCCGATGTGTCGGACGCGTCCCCGGTTTCAGCTTGCTGGGGCGCACCGTGATGACCACTGGCCGTTGACGCGTGATGATCGCCCGCGGCCATGTCGGCCGGATGATGGTGATCGGCCGTCGGTACGCCCGCGTGGTCATGCGCGGCCATCTGCACCGCCTGTCCGTGATGCGTCACGGCTGCGCACAGCAGTCCACTGGCGCCCACCGCAGCCTGGAAGGGCACAGTGAGCAGCAGGACCAGCAGTACGACAGGGCGGAAGCGCTTCACGCGGAGAGCCTAGCAGAATTCAAGGAACAAGGTCCAGACCATGTCCGTGGACGCGAGTTCCGTTCGCCAACGCATGTCCGGCGCCCGGGGGAGGCCGACGCCGATGGCGGCCGCCTTCCGCCAGGCCTGGTTACGCCTTGCCTCCGCGCCGCCAGATCGTCGCGTGATTGTCGAGGCGAAGGTCCGTCCCGGGCAGTCGGACAAGCGTGAGAGTCCCGATGCGCTGCACGCGATCGCCGCCGCCTACCCACAGTGTGGCGCCATCGCGCGCCAGCGCGCACGCGTCGTCCAGCGCGACGAAATCCCGCCATTGACCCGATGGGGTGTAACGCGCGATGCCGCCGCCGCGAGGGCTGCTGACGATGAGGCCGTCCGCCGTGGCCGCGATGTCGCCCCCATAGCCCTGCAGCGGCATCGGGGCGGCCGCGGTGTGCAGCGTGTCGCCGGACCAGACGGCCAGCAACGGCGCGTCGACGCGCATCGCGGGCGCCGGGTGCTCCGCCTGCAGCGCAATCGCCACCGTCGACCCGGCCTGTGCGAGGTGGCGCAGGCTCAGGTGCGGATCGTCCACGCGCCACTGTCCGGTCGGCGCACCGGTGCGCGCATCGAGCCGCACCAGCGACGAATCCATCCGTGCCGATGCATGCTTCACGCGGCCGGTTTCAGGGTAGGTGACGACGCCACCGTTGGCGACCCACAGGACCGGGCCGATGCCGTCGTCCGCCAGCAGCAAGTCGTGCGGATCGACGCCGTGCGTGGGCCATTCGTCGCGCTTTTGCATCGTGGCGGCATCCCGCACGCCGATCAGGCCCACCCCCGTATCGAGATCGGTTTCCGTCGTGAACAGCGTGGCACCGTCGGCGCTGCAACGAACATGACCGCTGAAGGCGCGCTGTGGTTCGACCCATTGCCAGGCGGGCGTGCCCGCGATGCCGCGTGCGCCAAGATGCAGGCGCAGCACCCAGTCGCCCGGACGGCGCGCCACCACCAGGATGCTGCCCGACGGCTCCACGACGATCGAGTGCGCGCGTGTGGGCAGTGCCAGCGCCGCGACGATACGCGAAGCTGCGCCGCGATGGTCGTCGAGGTCGAGCATGCCGACATGCGGTCCCTCCGCCGTCGACCACGCTGCCAATAGGCGCGCACCGGCGTTCGCATTGACGGTGCGGGCTGCCAGCAGCGGCGCGCTGCACCACGCGGCGATGCCCAGCAGTGCTTCCCGCCGCGTGACCATCGTCAATCGCCGTCCCCGTCGGAAAAGCCGAGGTTGATCTTGAGGGGCGGCGCGACGCGTGACTCGGCGACCTGCTTCAGCACGGTCAGGTCGCGTGCGGCGGCGGATGCGCGCGCCGGCATGGCAGGGTCGATGGTGGCCATGCGGCCGGCCGCCTTCTGCGTGGCGGCGGCCAGTGCGTCCGCCGCCGGATTGAGGCCGCGGCCGCGCAGGTAGGCTTCGAGCGGGACGAGACCGGTACCGCCCGGGGGCGCGGGACCGCGCAACACCGCGATGGCCGCGATGGCGTCCCATTGCGCGGCCCATTGCGCGGCCGTGCTGCCGCTCGCGCTGCGCGGATAGTCCGGCTTGCGTCCGCTGGCCGCGCGCAGCGGCT